>NZ_JAVKEW010000262.1:0-34455 GCF_040226375.1 Coleofasciculus sp. G2-EDA-02
ATGAACAATGGATAATGACCTCTCCTTAAAAGAAGAGGATTGAATTTAAGGAAAATATTTTTTAATTTCTTCGTAAACGAAGAGGTCTTAGACCCAATTAATCAATTATCAATTATCAATTATTAATTATCCATTGATAAATTATCTCAAAAACGGCGGACTTCGGGGCGGGTTTAGTCGCTTATGGGTGCAATCGAAACGATAGTAGTAAAACCCGCCCCTACAAGCCTACATTCAAATCAATCGCTAATTGCTGAAATTAGCTAGTCGTTTGCTTAGTTTTTGATTCCTTGATCATGCGGACAGCTTCTTTAATCATCTGGGAAGCATATCCCCATTCATTGTCATACCAACTCATGACTTTAACCAAGTCACCATCAACAACTTGCGTCATCGTCAAATCGACAATTGAAGCATGAGGATCTTGAACGATATCAGATGAAACAATGGGGTCTTCTGAAACAGCTAAAATGTCTTGATAGCGTTCGCTTCCAGCTTCTTCTTTGAAGATACTGTTAATTTCGTCAACGCTAGTGGGCTTTTCCGTGACGAAAATAATATCAGAAATAGAACCAACAGGAATCGGTGCCCGTACCGCTACCCCATCAAACTTATTTTGATATTGGGGAAGAACTTGGGTTGTCGCCACAGCCGCTCCTGTCGTGGTGGGGACTAAATTAGCCGCCGCCGCTCTACCACGCCGAAATTTCTTACTCGGTCCATCAACAATAGCTTGGGTAGAAGTATAAGCATGAATGGTTGTCATTATGGCTTTTTTAATCCCGATTCGGCGTCCCATAATTTCGACAACGGGAGTAATGCAATTGGTGGTGCAGCTAGCACAGGATACAATCTGATCTGATTCATTCGGCTGATTAACGCCATGTACGATTGTGGTGACTCCCTCGCTTTTAGCCGGCGCAGAAAGAATCACCCGCTTAGCACCCGCCTGGATATGTTTTTCTAAATCGGGTTTTTTAGTAAAAATCCCCGTACATTCAAAGACAAGATCGACGCCTAAATCACGCCAAGGGAGTTGCGTTGGATCTTTTTCACTTAAGATTTTATAGGATTTGCCGTCAATAATTAAACTGTCCTTTGTACTGTCTACATTTTTATCATATTTGCCGTAAACAGTATCGTACCTGAGCAGATAGGCAAGATTATCGGGTGGGACTAAATCATTAATAGCAACGAGTTCTAAATCGGGATGATCAAGGGCAATCTTAAAAACAGCTCGACCAATTCTCCCGAAACCATTAATTGCTATCTTGGTCATGATTAAATCTCCTGTTAATTTTTGGTTATGAAGAGAATAGGTTGACCTGATGTACCAAGGAGGTTTATCTCAGCTAGCTATAACTCGTCCTACAGGTTAACCCTCTGGTAAGCTGACAAGCGCCAGCAACCTGTCACCCTTAACTTTAGATATGCAAAAAGCTGATTATCGTCTGTCTGTGGGAAGAAATGACCAAGCTATATCCCTCAGACTTTTACCAGATGACACTGTACCGGAAAATTCCACATCTAGCAGCAGGCTCTAGGGCAGAAGGCAGAAGGTTTCAAGGAAAAAGTACCCTAGGGCTAAAGGGGGTTACTTCGTCAGATTTGGTATCATTCTTTATTTTCGACAGATGAAGGAAGTGATAATCTAGATAGTGGCTACAATCTCACTTTCTTACCCCAGCGATCTCTCACGCTTGGGTTTTCCTGAGTCAGCCGATTGTATTGGGTTCACTTTTGTGCCAGAACTGCCACAGCTCGAACTAACTGCTCTGGCTCAAGGGACTTGGGAACGTGCCGTTGATAGCCACTGTTGAAGGCACGCTGCTGATCTTCAAGTCTGGCATAAGCCGTCAGTGCGATCGCGGGAATTTGTCCCCCTTTTTCGGCTGGTAAAACACGAATCTGTTCAAGCAGGGTATAACCATCCACATCCGGCATCCCGATATCACTAATTAACACATCCGGTTGAAAGGATTTCAAATTGGCGATCACTTGGGACGCACAGGCAACAGTCAAGACTTCTGCGCCATACTCCGTGAGCAATACTGTTAATAGCTCACCATTGGGAGTGAATTTGATGGCGTTGGACAGCAAGTTCCAGACAATTTGCTGCAGTCGGGCAGCATCACCAGACACTTGTCCAATGTTGGGTAATGCGCTATGAAGTGAGATGGATTTAGCCACGGCTGTCGTCCGCACCGTATAAATCGCCGCTTCAATCACAGAGGATAGATTGACGGAGGTCATATCCAGGCTAAGTTTGCCACGCAGAATTTTGGCGATATCCAGCAAGTCATCAATCAGTTCAATCTGTAAATTGGCATTCCGTTCAATGGTGGCGAGGGCTTCGGCAGTTTTGGCTTCGTCAAATTTACGAATTTGTAACAACTTTGTCCAACCCAGGATCGCTCATATCAATGACTGAACCGATATATCCTTTAACCTCCTCTCCCAGCCCCAGTTCCTCTGCTTCGGTTTTGCCTCAATTTCTACATTCAACAGAGGTTATCCCATTTCTAGGATGGGGTGCAGAAGCTGTTCGGCAGTATCGGCTAGTTCTCATTGTAGTACAATAATATCAAGCCTTCTCTAGTCCAATTGTTGGTTTTTTGCCAAACATCATCGGTAAAACCCGCCCCTACAGCCTTGCTCCGGAAGCCCTCTCAACCCAAAACTTTCCCAATAACTAAACTTTTGTAACGGTATCTTCCCAATTTAGCGGCAAATTGGGGCGGTTCTATTTACAAATATTGATGTAGATGTAAAGATTTAATTATATCTATTGAGCATTATGAAATTTAAGTAACCTAATGTATATAAAAGAGATCGGGCAAGATCTAAAGCTGAAATTTCTCCGAAAAATCTGTGACATTAATCACAACGAAGCGTTTTAAAAATCACATCCTTTAAAGTAAATTATCACAGAACCCCGTGAGAATAATCACTATTTTTTAGGGATTAAATTACAGGAATTCCCCTAAAAATGAGAGATTATTTAACTATAACTTGGTTTATGGTCTAGATTGAGTTGAGAGTAAGCGGGGAACTAACCATGAAACTATTTGCCAATTATACGGTCAGCGAAGGAGACATAGAGCTTCTGTTAAAAGAGACAGATAACGATGGGGATGTATCCTTCGAGGAGTGGGATGCAGATGTCTTATCCCATGACTGGGAGGCGGATGCTTTTATCGAGGAATGGGATGCAGATTATCCAGTAAATGATCACAATAGGGAGATCTGGTTTAATGACTGGAAGGAGTTTGAGACAAACTTAGACGACCTGCTAATTGACTGTCGCGAATGGGAACTATAAGCTATCTCTAAAATCCAACAGCTTCCCATTGATTTTTGTCTCTGACTTGATGAACCCAATTGCCCAATTTCTTAGGGGCATTACCCTGAACTCAATTCCTAATAATTAACAGCTTCTTGCCGTTAATCTCAATTCCTTAATACCGTAAATAACCCTACCTTCATTTTACAGGTTAGGGGAGGGCGGGTTGGGCAAATAGATTTATAAAACACAATTAAGCGCCTCTCACCCGCCCCGAAAAGCTCCTAAATACTTGTTGTATATGCAGGAGCGCCCGATAGGAACAAGGACTCGCCTCTGGACACAGGGAAGTTACCTCGCCATTTTTTTTACGGATATAACTAGATAAGCTCAAACAGGGTTAGAGTTGAGTTCCAACCTTATAGGTTTCCCCTTGTACGCTTACCAAATCTCCTTCAACTAATTTACGTCCGCGCCGAGTTTCGATGATACCATTAACGGTCACATCACCTTCTTGAATCATCAGTTTGGCTTCGCCACCTGTGGACGCGATACCTACCCACTTGAGGAACTGATCTAACTTAATGGTTTGGATGGAGCTGGTCATGCCAAAATAGACAAATCGCTGATCTCGAAGTCAGGTTAGGCAGTTGCAGATTTATCAGTTTCCGCCTTAGATGCTGATTCTACCTGATCGGACTGGACAAAGTTTAGCGAGGCAGAATTTAGACAGTAACGCTGACCCGTTGGTGCTGGTCCGTCATTAAATACATGACCTAAGTGAGCATCACAAGCTGCACAGAGGATCTCAGTGCGACGCATCCACAAAGTATTATCCGCTTCATATTTGACGTTTTCTTCATCAATCGGCGCCCAAAAACTGGGCCACCCTGTCCCAGAATCATATTTGGTTTTGGATGTGAACAAGTCATTGCCACAGCAGACACATTTGTAGATTCCCGGCTGCTTATTGTCATGATACTCTCCGGTAAAGGCGCGTTCTGTTCCCTTCTGTCGGGTCACTTTGTATTGTTCTGGGGTAAGCTGTTGTTTCCAATCAGCGTCACTCTTTTGTACTTTCTGAATCATGGTTTCAGGTTCCTTAACTATGCGAATATCAGCTTAAATTCAAGGGGGTTTGACGTACTCCCCCATCTGAAGAAGGGGGATTCTTAACGGATGTTACGAGGCGGACTGAAGTCGCGCCTCTCTACCCTTGTTCTTGCTTCTCGAACTCTTAACTAGACGGTTTCCCGTCCCCGTCAGACCGTCTCCACAAGCATTTTCTTTAATGTCCAAGATGCGTCCCACCTCAGACAGTCCACGATTGCGGACAATTTGTGCTGCTGCTACATCACGATGTGTTGTGTATCCACATTCAGGACAAGAATGAACTCTTTGGTGGAGCTCTTTTTTGCCTGTATGTGCGTCACATTGAGGACAAACTTGTGACGTGTAATTCTTGTCTACCTTATCGAAATACACGCCACGTTTCCAGCACACAAACTTCAAGATGGACAAGAACTGACCAAAACCAGCATCTAATGTGTGTTTGCCGAATAGTCCTTTTGCCCATACTCGAAAGTCGATATCCTCAACAAATATCATCCCAGCACCATCGCACAGTTTGTGAGCTAATTTGAAGTGCCAGTCTTTCCTTGTATCCCTGATTCGTTGATGTAGTCGTGCAATCTTTAGATTGAGTTTGTGACGATTGTTTGACCCTTTCTTCTTGTGCTTCAGTCTGCGTTGCAGTAATTTCAACTTGCGGTGCAGTGAATTCAGGAAACGGGGTCTATCTATCACATCTCCATCAGATGTTGCCACGAATTTGTCGAGTCCCAAGTCAATACCCACTGGATGACCATCAGGGATTACGTCTGGTACATCAAGGTCGCATTCAAGTGACAACATCACAAAATATCCAGACGCCTTGCGGACAATACGTGCTTGTTTGACCGTAAATCCATCTGGAATTTCTCGCGACTTGACATATTCAAGCCACCCTAGCTGAGGCAGCTTGATTTGATTTCCTCTCAAAAACCGAGACTTACCTAGTTGCGGATAAACAAATGACCGCATCCGGTACTTGTTCTTAAATCGAGGAAATCCCATCCCCTTACGTCCCATGTCCAAGAAGGCTGTCTCTAGTTTCCTTAACACCTGCTGCAACACTTGAGCGTTGACGGTTTTGAGTTCTGGACACTCTTCCTTGGCTGCGGTCAGTGACTTACACACTTTGTGCATAAGTGGGACGAGGCGCATCTGCACTCATGATGTATTCAGAGGTAATTGAGCAAGCATTCACTTGACACTTACGAGAATTTATCCAATCCTTACGTGTACGCAAGGCATAATTCCAAACTTTACGACACACTGTTAGCGTGTGTTCAATCATTTGGACTTGTTCTTGTGTAGGGATTGCTTTGTATTCGTAGGTCAGACTTAACACTTGTTCATCACCTCCTACATTGTTTATACACCATTTTGTAGACTTAATCTGTAAACAGAAGGATAAATCCTTCAAGTCGCTTTCATCCACCGCTTAAAAGACGGTGGCTCTCAGCTTCTATGATGTTTTGGTAGGGGGAGAGGAAGAATGGAGATTATCCTCTCTTGGCTCATCCTACCCAATCTAATCCTATCGTCACATCCTCCTGCCCATCTTGAGCTACACCGAAGAAAAACTAGCAAGTTGTGAGTCCAATGAAAACTCACAACTTAAATCTCTACTATTCTCTTCCTGCTTTCTCCACCGTGCTTAAAAGCAAATGCTGTTAACACTAAGATGGTGGCGTGGAAGAAGCGTTGAGCGGATAAGGGATGCGGCTAGGAAGGCAAATTATTGCTCGCATAAGCATCCATCCTGTAAGCTGGGGTGCGATCGCTGTAATTTGTCTCGATCCCTGTGATCGACTCTGCTAGCTGCTCAAAGGACTCACAACGCCAGTTGCGATCGTGGATTGGCTTGCTCTGTTCGCCTCGGAAGTAAGCCTGAGTCCCTAATACAGCAACGGCAACCCAACCCACGAAAAACAATGAAACTAAGATAAGCATTGGACTAATCATAATCGTTCCCCTTTGTTTAGCAACTTTGTAAATTTATATTACTCATAATGTAACGGATTATTACAAAGCGCATCTGTGACTTGACTCTGGTGTAGGTGTGATGATAATCACTATCCCCAACCCATTTTTTGTATGGCTGTGAATGAACTAACAACAGAAGTCTTAGTTGTCGGTGGTGGTACAGGTGGCACGAGTGCGGCAATCCAAGCGGCACGTCGAGGCGTCAAAACAATTCTAGTCAGCGAGTTTTCCTGGCTAGGAGGAATGCTGACGACAGCCGGTGTCTGTGCGCCCGATGGCAATGAATTAGCCGCGTGGCAAACGGGGTTATGGGGCGCATTTTTGCGAGAACTTCAACAGCGACAGCCCGGAGGACTCGATCATGGGTGGGTGAGTTTGTTTACCTACCAGCCTAGAATTGGCGCTCAAGTCTTTGCAGATTGGGTTCAAGCATTGCCCAACCTAAAGTGGATTGCTGGACAAACGCCCTTAGCGGTATTAAAAGCAGGGGATTGTGTAACCGGGGTGCGATTTGCTGATGTTGTGATTAACGCCAAAGTCACCCTAGACGCCACGGAATTGGGAGATGTGCTCGAATTAGCCGAGATTCCCTATGGTTGGGGTTGGGAGTTGCTCACGCGCTTTGGTGAACCGAGTGCGCCTGTTTCCTTCAATGACTTGACTCAACGCTATCCAGTTCAAGCACCAACCTGGGTTGTCATCCTCAAAGATTTTGGCACCGATACAGCCCCGGAAATTCCGCCCCCACCTCAATACAGCCCAGAACAGTTTGTCGGGGCGTGGGAAGGCTATGGGGTGGAATCCTTTCTCAATTACGGACGCTTACCTGGGGGACTGTTTATGCTGAATTGGCCCCAATATGGCAATGATTATGGTGAGGGAGTTGGGCGCTTAGTGGAATCGGATGCATCCCGACAGCAGTTTCTCCAGGAAGCCCTTTGGCACACTCAAGGCTTTGCTAGTTTTATTCAATCTCAACTGGGACGGCGTTATGGTTTAGCCGATGATAGTTTCCCAGAAGCGTCCCTCGGTGGTGGGGCTTACGCCCTACATCCTTACTATCGAGAAAGTCGGCGTCTGGTGGGAGTGGTGACGTTGAAAGAACAAGATATTTTACCGATAGCAGGGGGTCAAGTTGCGCCTTTGCCCGTCGATGCATCAGGGGCTTTTACCGGAATTGCTGTGGGCAATTATGCCAATGACCATCATTATCCTGGTTTTACCTTTCCCTTAGCCCCAAAATCCATCCGTTGGGGAGGGCGTTGGACGGGAGTGCCGTTTACCATTCCTTATGGTTGCCTTTTACCTGTGTTAATGGATGGTTTATTGGTCTGTGATAAAAATACTTCCGTCTCTCACATTGCCAATGGTTCGACAAGGTTGCAACCTGTGGTGATGAATCTAGGTCAAGCCGCAGGAATGGCGGCTGCGCTGTGTGTGGAACTTGGCTGTCAACCGAGGGAGTTACCCATCCGGCGTATTCAAGAGGCATTGTTGGGCGATGCTATTGCCCCTGCGGTTGTGATTCCCTTATTCAACAAATCCCTTGATCATCCAGATTGGCAGTACTGGCAACGTTATTACTTGGATCATCCAGAAGAGTATCCCCGTTCTGGGATGGTTGAGGAGCCGGGGGAGCTTGTCGAGACGTTGCGGTGGAAGGTTTGGGAACATAGAAGCACAGGAGAATCTTCCGAATCACCAATCACCAATCACCAATCCCATGCCTTAATCTATTTCACTGGCATATTCCAACGCCGTGCTGAGCAGGATTACATTATTACCCTGAGCGAACCTGAAAGTTATGGGGGTCAAATTTGGATGTTGATTACCACACAATCTGATGTTAACCAGCAACTCCAGCATTATCCTGATCAGCAACAGCTACAAGGGTGGGGACGTTTTAATCCGGCGGGAAACTGGTTGCTGGTAAACAGTTTGCACTGATCAGCAATCAGTCTCCAAACATGGATGGGTATAACCATTGGCGTCAACTTAAGCGCCAAAAGCAGGGATTGTAGAGACGTGCCATGGCACGTCTGGGAGCAATGTAAAGACACGATGCCAGAAGCGTCTGGGAACTGGAACAATTTGAAGACAAAATCGCTAGTGTACCATTAATCTTCACACAATCCACATTAACTCTGGCAGGAATTTTTCCTGAACCATGAGTAAAAAGTCCGTAACAGGGACTAGAAACCCTGACACGGACATCTGCTATGCGCTTTTACACTTGTGTTACTTTAGTGAGCCTGCTTACGCTCTCATTTGCTGTCCATGCTCATGATAGTCGCGATCGCTCAGTCTCACTTTTTCAGTCTACTCCTGCCCACTCGCTGTTGTCTCTAGTCAAAACTGGAGATGCTGGTCCTCAAGGTCCTGAAACCAATCGCGGTGGACAACGGCGTTTCTTTACCTCCCAAGATACCTTCGTGCCCCAGATTTGTCACCGGGGTAGTGGACGGCGCGAATTTACTTGGGCATAGGCAGTAAGTGCCATTTGATATAATATATACTTTCCTGGAAGAATTTTACCCCCTAGTTGTGACCCACCCAGGGGGTCTTCCAGTTGGCGGTATCTCCTAGTTTGTTTATAATCCAGTCTATAATCTAAGGAGAATTTAGACTTTAATATTAGGGTGCTTTAAGTAAGCGCATGTTTTGCTTCTTGAGTTGGACTCGCTGGTTTAGGTGAAGCCGTGGGTTCGCCATTACCTTTATTCTTTTGTACCCATGCGATGTGACCGCTCCCTAAAATGACTAATCATCTCGATCTGATCAAAAGCCTCAGCCCCAGCGCCATGGATCAGATTATGATATATCTGGCTTTCAGCGCAATGAGAACCAGTGGACACCGACATGGGGCATTTCTAGATGCGGCAGCAACGGCTGCTAAATGTGCGATTTACACGACCTATTTGGAACAGGGTGAAAATATCCGGATGACCGGACATCTACACCATATTGAGCCAAAACGGGTCAAGGTTATTGTTGAAGAAGTTAGACAGGCATTAACAGAAGGAAAACTGCTGAAGATGCTGGGGTCTCAAGAACCCCGCTATTTGATTCAGTTTCCTTATGTGTGGATGGATCAGTATCCATGGCAACCGGGGCGATCGCGGATTTCTGGCACGAGCCTGCACAGGGAAGAAAAACGCATCATCGAGGAAAAATTACCGGATCATCTCCCCGATGCCCAGGTGGTCAGTTCTTTACAGTTTATGGAATTGATTGAGTTTCTGCACAGCCGTTCTCAGGAAGATTTACCTCCGGAACGACAAGCGCCTCTTTCTGAAGCCATGGCAGAACATATCAAACGACGCTTACTGTATTCGGGAACAGTGACGCGCATTGATTGTCCCTGGGGTTTACCCTATTATGCCCTGACCAGTGCATCTTATTCGCCCGTAGATGGCAAAGAACGTACCTACACGGTGGTGGAGGATACGGCGCAGTATTTCCGGTTGATGAAAGAGTGGGCAGAACGTCAGCAGCATGTGATGCGGGTTTTGGAGGAGTTGGATATTCCACCGGAAAATATTGACCAAGCGATAACGGAACTTGATGAAATTATTCGCGCTTGGGCGGATAAATATCATCGAGATGATGGTCAACCGATGGTTTTACAAATGGTGTTTGGTCGGCAAATGAAATAGTTATTTGTCCTTTGTCATTAGTTATTTGTCCTTGGTTTTTTAACTAAGGACTTTTCTTTGACTCCGAATAAAAGGTGAGGGAAACTATCCAGGTAATCCCATGATACTGTGCCAGATGATAACCAAAAGGATAGCCGCGATCGCACCAATTAATGTATTGATAAAATTCACGACTTCGTTGGTCATCCATTCGACCTGAGATTGCCAGGTGGCACCAATCACACTTTCCAAGTTGGTGGCAATAAAGGCAGCGAATACACAAAACCAGACTTCTGTCAAGTCTATGAAGCCAACGCCCCAACCCAGAAACGCGATCGCAGCCGAGGCGACAGCCCCTGCTAAGGTTCCTTCTAGACTGACTGCGCCTTCGGTTCCGGGGGAGACGGGTTGTAAGGTGGTGATTAAAAAGGTGCGCTTACCGTAGGCTTTACCCACCTCACTGGCGGTAGTATCAGAAAGCTTAGTGGCGAAACTAGCGACAAAACCCAGTAGGAGGAAACTGCGATAGGGTTCATCCAGGAAAAGAACGCCCACCGCGCAAAGCGTACCCGTTAAAGCTGAACCCCACACATTTTCAGGTCCTCTAGCGCCCGAACGCTTTTCAGCAATCCCCGCTGCTTCTTTTTGTGCCATACCGATGCGGGTAACAGCAGAACCGACAAGAAAATAAACCATCACAATCAGATACCCTTGCCAGCCTAAGGTTCCCCAAATCACAATCCCCAACGCCCCGGCGTGGAGAAGTCCAGCCGGGGTAAGGAGTTGCTTGGGGATCAGCCACGCGATCGCTAATAATATTGTATTTAAGAGGACGGCAATCAGCCAAGGATTAAGAGAATTGAGTGTTGCAAGCATGACTGAGTTTTGAGTTTGATTGTGTAGGGGCGGGTTTTATTACGATCGTTTCTTACCTCACAAGGGATGTAACTCGCGCCCGCCCTGAGTGAGTGCGAGAGTTTTGTGTCAGGGCGGATTTCACTATTATCGTTTCTGATAACCCAGATGCGACTCGCGCCCGCCCAGACCCCACAATGGCATATATTAAGGGTTAAGAGGATGTTTCCGGGTGTATAGTAGGCAACAGTTTTTGGTATGCAATCGATGCATAACTGTTTAGGGTGATTATCGGATTAGGCAAAACTTAAATTAATAGTGATGAATCCCATTCTCTTCCATTTAGCATTTCCCGTTAGTGATATTGAGCAAACCAAAGAGTATTATGGCAGAGGACTCGGCTGTGATATTGGGCGAGAAACCCGTCAAGCGGTCATTTTAAACTTATATGGGCATCAACTGGTAGCCCATCTCACCGATGAACCCTTAACACCACAACGGGGGATTTATCCGCGTCACTTTGGTTTAATTTTTACCGCACAAGCCGATTGGCAAGCTTTATGCGATCGCGCCCAACAGCAGCAGCTTCAATTCTATCAGCAACCGAAGCGACGTTTTCCAGGTGATGTGACTGAACATCGCACTTTTTTCTTACAAGACCCATTTTATAATTTAATGGAGTTTAAATTCTATACTCATCCAGAGGCAATTTTTGGTAGTCACGAGTTAGCCGCGATCGGCGATGGGTGATTTGTCATTTGTCAATCATTAAAATATGGCTAAAGCCCTTACTACAAACTACGAGGCTAATTTGCCTTCTGAATCCGATAAAATGGTTCTGATAAAGCAGAAGCTACCGCTTGCATACTGTGGGAATTTATCACCATACAAGCATGGGCAAGAACTGAAACTTTCACATTTTTACCCACGGGCATTTGTGAACTATTACCCGGAATAATAATAAAATCCCACGGTGTCCAAATTGATGTGAAATTAAGGCGTTCTAACATTTGGACATCTCGGTTTAAATCCTCTATTAAAGGACTTCCTGGACGCATTTGTACGCAGGCGCGACGGTTTAATAGGTAGGCTAACCAGGTGCCGTGATGGGGGGCAGCAATGGTAATATAACGCTGCACTCGGTCAATTCCACCTAATCGCTGGACATAATAGCGGGTGACGAGTCCCCCCATACTTAAACCGACTAAATCAATGGGTTGGTTTTGGGGAAATGTTTGGTTAATAAAATTGGCTAATTGGGCAGCCATTTCGTCTAAACCCAATGTAGCATTATTGGGTTTAAGGTCAATACTATAAACAGAAAAACCCTTTTTCCTAAGGTAGGGAGAGAGTTTGCGAAAAACCGATGAGGTGCGGAAAATACCGTGAACGAGAACAACTGGGTTTGTCATTTTTCATACTCAATGAAGCGAGAAGCAAGCTACGTCATTTGCTAGGAACAGGGAACAGGTAATTAATAGTATTTTCTGCTATCTTCTCCCCTCTACTTTATCAAACGTTTTCTCTAAGATATTCAATCCCTCTGCGTACTCTGCGGAACCCTCTGCGTACTCTGCGTTAAAAATAGACAATTGTATCTATTAATAGCATTACACTGGGCGCAAGGATAGTACCCCGACAATATAATTTCAGTATCATTCATCTTAAAATTGATTTGTCGAGATTAACCTATAAAAATGATAACAGCCGTTCAAGTTGCGATCGCGGGGGAGGCTGCTGAACCCGCCGTGTCTGAATTGATGGCGATTCCGGGATTATCGGTATCCTATGAGGCACAAACCCAAAAGGAGGGAACCCTGGCGGTAATTGCTACAATTGTCGGCATTGCTGGGGGTACGGTGGCGCTAGCGGAACAAATTCGCAAGTGGTATCAGGAATGGAAGCACGTAGGGGCTTGGTTTCCAAGCCCGTACAGGTGGGGAAGTGGTGTTTAGTTGTCGCCAAACACGGTAGTAAGTATCCCCCCTAGCCCCCCTTTGAAAGGGGGGGACAAGAAATTGCATTCTTTGAAAGGGGGGACAAGAAATTGCATCCTTTAAAAGGAGAGAACCAGAAAGTAAGCCAAGTCATTTAAGGGGACAATAAAAAATTAATCAAAATCCCCCTTTGAATAAATCAATTAATCAAAGTCCCCCTTTCAAAGGGGGATTTAGGGGGATTTCAACGTTGATTGCATAGTCACAAGCTTTGGCTGATGAAGGGATACCGTTAGGACTTTTTGCCAAGGAAAGCAGTCAATCGAATTAACCAGAGTCTATAGGCGCACACATTCTCTGATTATACTGTTTATTGAATCATATAAACCGTTTTTTTGTCAACCCGTTTAATCATAAAAAACACGTTCTGACACAAAGATTTTAGGACAGGGCGATCCGACCGAATTGATTGACTTTTTAGAGGAAATCATCAAACCTGCGAATCGGGGCGGGTTTAGTCGCATCCCTGGTGCAACCGAAGAGATAATCGTGAAACCCGCCCCTACAGGGCAACCTGTCAAGTTTATTTCACCATTTTAGCTGTGTCAAAATTAATCCATGTCGTGAGAATAAGTCTAACAATTCATACCCGATATATTAATGCTAATCTTCCCGCATTCGGCTTTAATTTTTCGCCGGAATAAAATTATCATGGAGACTGACTAACCCATCCCCATAGATAACTTTAATTTCATGCTCACGTCCATTTTTCCCAGAAAGGGTATAAATAAACTGCTGACGATCAGACTCTAAGTCCGTAAACTGATAATTGAGTGAGTCTAAAGAGAATAAGTCCTCATATTTTGATATAATTCCCCTCAAATCCTCTTGACTAAACAAGGTTCCCTCAAGATTTAAAAATTTACCAAGCTTCTCAATATCTTGGCTTTGAATGGCATCAAAATATCGTTCAACTAAACGATTCGCGTAAACGGAATAGAGTAAAAATTGGTCATCTAAGCGAATGCTTTGATCTTGATAAACAGAAATCGAATTACTCATCCCGCTAGGGGTAAAGATGCGGTAATTAAAGCGTTGAATCGGAGTTTTATCGCCTGTTTTCCCCAATTGTTCAACACCCAGACGCTCAAAGTCCGTAATCTCTTCGCCTTGGAAATAAGCCTGATAATGCTCAAGTGCCGCTTGCACATTTTCAGAGGCGCGATCGCGTTCCATCAAATAGGGCATAAAGAAGTTAACATTTTCCTGATTAATTGCCTCAATTGTGGCAGCAATTAACGCATCAGCTGCTGCGGGTGTTAGGGGTTTAGCTATTTGATCGTCGGGAACTTGAGTGATGGTTTCCGCTGCTACTGTTTCCCCTCGACTAGAAACTGTTTCGGCTTGAGAGCATCCAAAAAACAGAACGCTGGATAGACTAATAATCAAAACAATAAACTTATTCATGCTCGAATCGGGTAAAGGGTTGAATGTCGCCAAATCTTCGTTGTTTTTGATGATTAGCTTATCTATCTCTCCAGGGATTTAACTTCCCCCATCTGGCTCATGCTTTCGGGTAATATTAATAGGGTGATTGAAAACCACAGCTACACAAACTAAACCCGCCGGAGTTTACCCTCTCGGAAGCGCAGGATGGGTAACAACCTAATTTTGTCCTAAAAATATGCATTGATTGATCTCACCCACTCAGCCAGGACATTTGCTTAGGCGAGAAGTTAAGGTGCGATCGCCAAAACCAGGAATTGAGCTTAACCTGTTTGGCGATAATTATGTAGAGGATTTCCTTTTGCCAATACTATCCCAAAGCTGTTGAATCAGTAGGTAATTTCATTTGCCTTTGCTGATGAAGGGATACAGCTAGGGATTCTTCGCCCAACAAAGCAGTCAATGGCACAAACCCCACTTTATAGGCGCACACCTTCTCCGATAATACTATTTATTAAATCACAAAAACGCTTTTTTGTCAACTCAGTTCTCAGAGAGTCAATAAAAGTAGTCGATTCTTGTTTCCATCTCTAGCGAGATTGCCAGGTTTGAGGTTTTGTGTACTCTAGTTGAAGCATACTCATAATGCAAATTTTACAAGATTCCGCCGCAGGGCAGGCTACCCTGTAGGGGAAATAAACACGATTACACGTTCAATTACATTCTGACGAGAGATATATGACACAACCAAGCTTCGGAGTCATCGGTCTAGCTGTGATGGGAGAAAACCTGGCGCTCAATGTGGAAAGTCGCGGGTTTCCTGTGGCGGTGTACAACCGGACTAGCTCGAAAACAGAAGAATTTATGGCAAAACGTGCCTCGGATAAAAACGTCACCGCCGCCTATTCCCTAGAAGATTTTGTCAAAACCTTGGCACGTCCCCGCAAAATCCTGGTGATGGTTAAAGCAGGCAAACCAGTTGATATTGTCATCGATCAACTCAAACCCCTGCTCGAACCCGGAGATATGATTATCGATGGCGGGAACTCCCTCTACCAAGACACCGAACGCCGCACCAAAGACTTAGAAGCCACAGGACTCGGTTTTGTCGGAATGGGGGTCAGTGGTGGCGAAGAAGGAGCGCTCAATGGTCCTAGCTTGATGCCAGGAGGCACCGATACGGCATATAAAGAGTTAGAACCCATTTTGACCAAAATTGCCGCTCAGGTGGATGATGGTCCCTGTGTCACCTACATTGGTCCTGGGGGTGCAGGTCATTATGTGAAGATGGTGCATAACGGGATTGAGTATGGCGATATGCAGCTCATTGCCGAAGCTTATGATTTGCTCAAAAATGGCTTGGGATTGGATCACCAGCAGCTTCATCAGGTTTTTTCCGAATGGAATACGACGGATGAGCTAAATTCTTTTTTAATTGAAATTACGGCGGATATCTTCAAGTACATTGACCCGGATACGAATCAGCCTCTAGTTGATTTGATTCTGGATTCTGCCGGACAAAAGGGAACCGGACGCTGGACGGTGGTCAGTTCTCTAGAATTAGGTGTACCGATTCCCACCATGTACGCGGCGGTGAATGCGCGGGTAATTTCGTCCTATAAACAGGAACGGGTGGCAGCAGCGAAAGAGCTTACAGGTACTACGGGTAAGTATGATGGAGATAGCCAAGCGTTTATCAACAAAGTCCGTGACGCTCTCTACTGCTCAAAAATGTGTTCTTATGCTCAAGGAATGGCATTGTTGGGTAAGGCATCACAGGAGTTTAATTACAACCTGAACTTGGCAGAAACTGCCCGGATTTGGAAAGGGGGTTGTATTATTCGGGCGGGATTCCTGGATAAGATTAAAAACGCCTTCAATGAGAATCCAAAACTGCCGAATTTACTATTAGCGCCAGAGTTTAAGCAAACGATTCTGGATCGGCAAGAGGCATGGCGGGACGTGCTGGTGGTTTCTAATCAGTTGGGAATCCCGGTTCCAGCCTTTAGTGCGTCGTTGGATTACTTCGACAGCTATCGGCGCGATCGCTTACCGCAAAACTTGACCCAGGCACAGCGCGACTACTTTGGCGCTCATACATATCAGCGAACCGACAAGGAAGGGGTTTTCCATACCGAATGGGCGCAGTCGTAGAGACATGACCTGTCGCGTCAGTTAAAACTGGTAGTTTGTACCATTTTTAGTTAGCCCCGACAGCCGCCAAGAACTCAAGTTCTTGGCTTATATCGCAAGTCGGTTGAAACCGACTGGAATTCTTTTTTAGTCGTCTTTAGACGACTTGAGCTTTTGGTTCCTTGGGTTTAAACCCAAGGCTGTGTGTTTTGACCCCCATTCGACGATCGTAGGGGTTTGGTTACCAAACCCCTACGGCGTGGTGAGGATGTCAATTAAACGACATAGATAGGTAGGGGTATCGCTACCCCTACACATATCTCAGAAGCACTTATTCCTTAGCCGCCTTTAACGATTGACGGGCTGACCAGGCATCCGTCCGCCTTCATCGTTACTACCACCACGGGGTGCAGAGTTACCAGGGTCTCCACCTTCTGGACCATTGCCAATCCCTTGGTTGAAGTTGCGATTCATATTACCCTGCCCTTGATCATCGTCATCGTCATCCATCTCATCATCATCATCGTCATCATCATCGTCATCATCATCATCGTCATTGTCATCCATGTCTAAATCCATATCATCGTCAGTATCCTCATCGACGCTAGTATCCTGATTGTCCATGTCCATCGCGGTATCATCTTCATCGACAACGGTGTCGAGTTCCTCATCGGGAATCTGCCGCAAACCAACCAAACCTGGGAAGCAACGACTGCTCGGACCAACCATCTTGTAGCCTTGGCGAGCCACAGCTACACCGCCACTAGTACGAGTAGCGATCAGATAGCGACTACCGCTACGCTCTGTATAGTTGACCCTTACTCGTCCTTGAGCAGCACTAGCGCTGGTGAAACGGATAGAGTTAGAGATTTCGTATTGAGTTTCCGCTGTACTGGAAGTGCCAGAGAAAGCAATCAGGTTCGTATTTGCTGAGCTAGCACCTGCTGCGGCTGTCGTACTCGCTGATGCTGTAGCAGAGGCGGTAGCTGAAGCCGAGGAAGTCGATGAGACTTGAGATTGTCCCGAACCATCTCCTGTGAACACGATGAGACTGTCGCCACTGCGGAAATTAATTTTGTTGTTGTTCTCGATAGAGACAGTGCTGCCACCGAATGTGATGTTACTAACATTTAGTGTTGGACCGCCACAAATCACACAGACCAAATCGATGTCATTCTCATCGTTGGGATTTTCATAGTCAAAGTCAAATCCCTCGTCAACGTCTGTATCGATATCATCAATATCGCTGACCCCAGCAAAAGCGCGGAAACTAACGCTTCTAGCTTCACCTTCGACTTTAGCGCCATCTTGCTCAAACTTGAACTTGGTTCTGTCACTATCGCCAGTGCTGGTGAAGGCGAGTCCATTGGCACTAAATACAGAAGCAAAACCAGAGATTTCTCCCTCGTCTTTCCCTTTAATCTCGAAGCGGTCTAAAGCAACGTCACTATCTATATCGGACCCTTCAATCTTAATTTCCTCTAAATCTGAGAGTGTCGCATCGACAATACCGCCTTCACCTTTAATCTTAAATTTGAACTCTTGGGTTGTGCCGGAAGAGCCAACTGTTTGAATCTCAAATTTCTGGTTGGCGTTACCAACAAAACTGATTTCCTCAGTAGTGCGGTCATATAAGTAGTTACCAGCCGCTAAATCTTCCCCTTCAAATTTAAACTTAATCCGCCGCACCAGAGCGCTTTGACCAGAAGCAGGAGGCATAGTGCTACCACCGCCACGGAACTGCAAAGTTGGAGCCAGGTCAATCAGACCACTGTCTAGACCTGCTTCAAAGTCACCAATCTGTAATTCTCCATTGGCGGAGGCAAAACCACTCGTAGATACGGTAACATCTTCAAGACCGGGCAAAAACACGGGTGGCGCATCACCAACCATCTCAGGTGAAATCAGTGAACCCGTCAGATTAAGGCTTTCAGTAAAAGAATCAAGGGTAAAGTTTAAAAGGGTGTCCCTTCCTGAGAAAGTCACCAAACCGCCATTTTGAGTGAAGGCAATACCCGAAAGCCTGCCTTTAAGCACACCCGTATCACCTGCATTCGGCATACCATCGCCGTTATCCGTGAAACTGGCAGCAGTGGGTACAAATTGAGAATTAGTAGTTACCCCGTTCGGACTTTCAATGCGGAGTTGCTGAACAGTGGCATCAAACAGCGTCACATTACCGGCGGCATCTTGACTGGGTACAAAAAACCCGGCTTCACCTGCAACTCTACCCCCGGTGACTTCAATTTGTGCTTCAGCCGCCGGGGAAAGTAAAACAGCAAAGCCACCAACTAGACCCAAACCAACAATGTAGCGAAGTGATTTTAAAATCATCTTAAGACTCCATCCGTGAATGAACTAAATGAACAGAGGTATTCTCCTGGCTTCTGAAACTAACCCCCACTATAGGTTTGTCTTGATTTAATCCTGACCAGAGTTAGATCACGAAGTAGTAGAGGTTAGAAGAGGGAAAAAAGTACCCAAAGACTGCTTTGCCAGGTTAGTGTATTCGTCGATTACACAATGCAGGTTACTGGTATTTTTTTCAGCCTTTCCTGAAACAAGACGCCTCCCATTAGGGTCAGTTCCCCTATAGGGGCATCTTTACAGAAGCTTCATAAAAAAACTCAAATCCAGACTTGGCATACTGTTTAGCCTCAACTATCCCAGTTTCCCTGAATTGGTTGTGGAACCAAGAGTCAGTCTTTTCCAGCAAGACTCTACACATTTGAAATCTCATGGTTTTAAACGACTGACTCCTGACTCTTAACCCGAATGTCCTTTCCTACCTAGAAGGTAAACGTTGTGCGAATTGCACCAATCGTGATTGTGTCGTTGTCGTCGTTATGCAGGGGATTGAAAATCACAATCACCCCAGGAGTGATGCTGATATTATCTGCCACTTGCCAACGGTAGAACGCTTCGACATGGGTTGTCGTGTCCGGTTGATCACCAGGTTCAGCAAAAAAGTTGCCCTCAGTCAAAAAGCTAGGAACGTTTCTGCCATCGGGTAAATCACTGTCAATAATCCGGGGAGGTTGACCGACATAAAGTCCGCCCATGTTACCTTCGCCAAACAAGTCGGGGAAATTCAGGAATGCCATCCAGTTGAAGGTTTCCACTTCTCCATCATCACCTTTAAAGTCGGAAATCGTATAACCTGCCCATCCACCAAAGGTAATCCGGGATGTAGCTCGCCACTCTAAACCAGCTCCAAAAGCATTCGTATTAATCGGCGCTCTGCCATTGATACCACGCAGCACCACCTGATCATCTCCAATACCAGTTCCTAATCGTCCAAAGGGAGAATAGGCATTAATGTATTGAAGCGACAAGTCTATGGTATCGATGGGAGAGACAACTAACTGTGCACCTGCTGAGGTTTCCCCATTGTCTCCACCAAAAATGCCATTATCCACATCTGCTGGTGTACTTGCTGAATAGACGCCCTGCAAACTCAGGCGAGTCGCAATTTGCCAGTCAAAACCAATACCACCACTGCCATTGCCCACATTAATAACCGGGTTACGTTGGGCAAAGCTAGATAAAGGTCCAGAACCTGCACTTTCAATTCGGTTGACTCCCCGGAAGACGTTAACTGGGTTGACCCCTTCAGGTCCAACAATCACAGCAACATTCCTGCCGATTAGCTGACGATAGTTGAGATCAGTCAGTTCTAAATCATTATCATTGTCCCCTTCATAGCCCAAGCGTACAAAGTTTCCTAATGTGTCGCTAAAGGTAGGACTGGTACTACCATTTCCGGCTTGGAAACTGGTTAACAACAGACTGCGAGGACTCAATTGGGTAAACAAGCTCAACTGTAAGTTGTTAATTAACGTGACATTGGTGTCTTGATCCGTAAGTTGGGTACCGGCTAATTCAAAATCGTTATCGTCACTACGTCCTTGAACCCCCAAAATCGCTTGCCCAAATAGTTTCGTCGTCGTCGAGAACTGATTATCCTCTAAAAAGGCAGTTCGACCTTCCAAGTTATCCACCCGCGCCCCTAGGGTAGCGATTTCTGCCTCAAACTCTAGCACCAACCGTCGCAATGCCTCTAAATCCCCGGTGGGAAACTCGGAACGACCTGCAATCAACCGCTCAATTTGCTGTAAACAAGCATTCAACCCAGCGGCAAATTCATACCGGGTCATCGCCCGATTGCCACGAAACGTGCCATCTGGATATCCGGCAATACAACCATAGCGTTCCACCAGACTCCGCAGTGCTTCATAAGCCCAGTCTCCGGGAGAAACATCTCTTAACTGAGACACGCTAGTCACTTGACCCATCGGGTCAGATTCCTGGACAGCCTCTAGGGGATCAACGAATAGGGTATCAGGAACAGTGGGATCACTCGCCTCTTCCACTTCTGGTAAGGCTTGGGCTAAGTCTTGAACTTTGATGTCCTCAAAGGCTTCCTCGGATTCAATCAGGGAATTCGTTGGCGTAATTATCCCTACTTCATTGGCGGCGGATACTGCGAGTTCAGTGGTGATGTCTGTTTCAGTTCTTGGGGAGACTATCTCAACAAGAGAAGTTGCTAGTTCCGTTTCAGTTGACGGAGATAGTCCAGGGTCTACTCCTGAGGTTTCCGTCAGCCGAGCCAAATCGGTCTGCTGCTGATCTGACGATTCAACAGGCGTTGCTTGCGCGGCACAAAAGCTGGTTACCCAGCAACCCACAGTAGCAAATATCAAAGCTGATGACGCTGTTTTTCCCAAACGTCCATAAGTCGTCATGGTTTTATAACTCCTCACAAAAACCACACTCGCCCTCGATTTTAACTATAAATAAGAGACAACTTTGACATCCTCCCCGGCGTGAACGCACGGGGATTCCTCACCACGCCGTAGGGGTTTGGTAGCCAAACCCCTACGGTCGCTGAATGGGGTTGACAGCTCACCACGCACTGCCTCTACTGAGGTCTTACACACGCTCCCTGTCCGTTTTAAGTCTCGGAATGCCCTCCCGCGACTAACTATACGTATCGTTTAACCCAAAAGCATTGAGAAATACTTCTGTTTTGTCTCCAGGTTGGATTAGAACCATTGCCCTTCGATCTTTCCCTATTGCTGGTTCAGGCTCGGTTTCACTTCATAAAGAAGGTATATCGACTGCAAGCTTAGGTGGGAATTTCAACCGCTATAAATTTAACACAAAAGCCTTCCTAAAAGGACGGTGCTTGTGACCCATTAATTCCGGTCAATTAGCTCTTTATTCCTTGATCAAAGCTAAGTTTTCCTGTTGGAGACAGAGAAAAGGGATCAGGAAACAGGGAACGGGAAATCAGTAATTATTGGTATCTGTCGGGGTAGGACATGTCGTACCCCGACTCGGGTTAAAGTCGCTGCGTCAGTTCTAATTTCTCAGCTTGATTGGCATCCGATCGCTGTTGGGCTGGATTCTTTCCCGTTAATAAAACTTAACGAAGTTCAGAACTTATCAGTTTTTGTATAGATAATTAGGTGGTAAAAATTAAAGTCAGGCGGCGGGGATCGCCATACTCAAGGGAGCGAGAAGCAAGCTACGTCTTATTGTCAGGGTTTGAAGACTATTTACATAACTTAATAAAGTTGGGTTTATTTCCACCAACTACTTATGTCAGTCTGGGGGGTATCGAACCCCTCGACTGGCACTCCTGTACCTTCGAGCCTTGAATCACAGGGGAATCACGGGGTTTGTCGGAGGTTTCCCGCTCGACTATTGATGAAAAATAATTATTAACTTAATGACGGTTGAGTTCCTGATTGGCTCAGAATTTCTAATCTAACGATCCCCGCTCCGGGGGAAATTGTCAGAATTACTTGTCATTTCGTAAACAAATGCCAACCAAATCTCAGGAATAGCGCTAAGATCGAATTCATTTATACCCCGTCTAAGTTGAAAACTGGAGATTCTCGTCGAGAAAAACTACGGGTTTCAAGGTAGATGCGGTTTAGTTGAGGAATGCAAGGAATGGGTGAAGCAAAACGTCGTAAAACTGCACTTGGAGACAAGTACGGTCAAGAGGCGAGACTCTTCCCCTGGCTCCCGATTACTAAAAGTCAGGGTGAGCAGTTCGTCAAACTGACGACTAAGGGCGCTTGGATTGGCATCGGCTTTCTCGTACTCTGGTGGCTAACCGTGCGCTTTGTGGGACCGACATTTGGTTGGTGGCAAATCAATTAGCCAATGCCTACCGATGGACTAGGCGGCTATTCTATCAGATTGAGTACCGCCATTGTTGCTGCTGATACAACTCATTAGGAATTTGTATCGGATAACTTGAGGATTGTCCCCAATGACTTGAGCTATCTAGAGAGCAACTCTTCGGAGGTGGGCTAGAATCGTGGAGCCAGCTCGTCAAGCTAGAATCACTCAAGTACCTAACCCTGTTAGTCAATTTGAGGAATCAGCACAACTCAGGATTTGTTCATGTTTTGCACTGACCCCTCCCAAAACAGAGTCTTAAATCCTTAAGAAAGTATAAAATCTAATATTCTAGGAAAGGTGTTTGGAGGATTAACGTGTTCATAAGACTTGCAGAGCAACATCGTCAATTTGTCCGAGATTTAGTTATGAATCTTCAAGCTTTGGCGATCGTGCTAGAAAACCGAGGCTATTTAGCATCTTGCTATACCTGCGGCAATCAAATGAATAGTGCCTCATTTATGGTCAGTCTGGGCGATAGTCACCTGATTCGTTTTTTGGTCTCCGATTACGGGATCACTTGGACGGAGATGCGTGACGATCGCGAACTGATGAAGCTAGAAGGGGCTGAAGCGATTAGCCAACTTCAAGATCTAGCGAATCTGGTCAAGTACCAAATTCAACCGTCTTCTGAGCTTCGTGGTACTTCAGCGCGATCGCCAATTACCTCTTTTCGCGAATCGATGGAAGTGATTGGTTGAGAGGCTGAGTGTTTGGAACATCACCGTTTCCTTGTCTCAAGGCAAGACTCCAGGTAACGCGAGGCGAGGGGTTAAATGAGATGGTAGAAAAATTTAATGCCCTCTTGCCTCTGACGTTTACCGATTAATTGTTAACAACGGCTCGTTACTTAGTACCTCAATCTTCGGCAAAAATATAGCGATACAACTCACTCTTGTCGGGTTCTGGACTGGTTTGAGCAAACTGTACCGCATCATTGAGAACCTCTTGAATACGATGGTCGATCGCCTTGAGTTCTTCAGCGTCGGCAAGATTTTGCTCCCTCAGGTAAGCGGCTAGCGTTTTAATCGGATCGCGAGTCAGCCAAAATTCCTTTTCTTCTGAGGTGCGAAGTTCATCGGGATCGGCTAGGGAGTGACCTCGGAAGCGATAGGTGAGGGCTTCAATTAAGGTAGGACCTTCACCTGCACGGGCACGAGCAACGGCTTCTTGGGCTACAGAGTGCACCGCAAGGACATCCATCCCATCGACTTCAATTCCTGGCATCCCAAAAACACTGGCTTTCTTGTAAATTTCCGGCTGGGACGTTGCCCGTTCATGTGCCATGCCAATTGCCCATTTGTTATTTTCTACAACATAAATAATCGGCAATTTCCATAAGGCTGCCATGTTCAAGCATTCAAAAAACTGACCGTTATTGCAGGCGCCATCGCCAAAAAAGCAAGCCGTAACCTGATCGGCATTGGGATCACCCAAAGCGTCACGATAATATTTTGCCGTAAATGCTGCTCCTGTGGCAACGGGAATCCCCTCTGCAACAAAGGCAAAACCGCCGAGGAGATGATGGGGTTGTGAGAACATATGCATCGAACCCCCACGCCCTTTAGAGCATCCAGTGGCTTTGCCAAATAACTCTGCCATCACCTCCCGTGCTGGCACGCCTGCGCTCAGAGCATGGACATGATCGCGATAGGTGCTACATACATAATCATAACCCTGGCGCATTGCCCGAATCACCCCCGTGGAAACAGCTTCTTGACCGTTGTAGAGGTGAACAAAGCCAAACATTTTGCCCCGGTAATACATTTCAGCGCATTTGTCCTCAAACAAGCGCCCCAAAACCATATCTTCGTAAAGCAGTAATCCTTCGTCTCTGGTAATTTGACCGTCTTGAACTTGAAACTGAGGTAACGTCCGTTCCTGAACCATGGCAAATCGAGTATCCTTGCAGCAATTACTATACTGGTATTTTGGGATAAAACGTGATCAAGCTGTGTGAGTAAAGGGCGACCCGATCAATTAAAGGAATTCCCGTTGTTAATTTTGGTAAGCGGGTCGCCCATACAGGTGGTTTTCAGAGTAGGATGGGCGAGTATTGCTAGAATGACTACTACGGTGGGGATGCTATGAGTTACCATACATGAATTCAGTTGTTGCAGCGCTGGGGAAGTGAAACGTGCGAATTCCGCTCGATTACTACCGAATATTAGGACTGCCGATCCAGGCGACATCGGAACAGCTTCAAGTAGCCTATCGCGATCGCACTCTCCAACTTCCGCGTCGGGAATATTCGGAAGTGGCGATCGCATCTCGCAAAGAGTTGCTGGATGAGGCGTATGGGGTTTTGTCTGACCCGGAACAGCGCTCAACTTATGATGCCAGCTTTCTGGAGAAAACCTACCACCCCGAACCTAGCCCCTCTGTAGACCGAGAATCAATCGTCTCTGGGACTCAAACAACAGCCACGGATAGGATTGATCCAAATAATCCCAGTCTAGATATCACCAAGGAACAATTTGTTGGCGCTTTGCTGATTCTGCAAGAACTTGGGGAATATGAACTCGTCTTACAGTTAGGACATCCCTATTTGCAAAGTCGTGACAGCATCAGTTTGGATAAAGGTCACTTAGGAGACCCGCAACTGGTGCGACCTGATATTATCCTGACTTTGGCGTTAGCTTGTTTGGAACTGGGTCGGGAACAATGGCAGCAAGGTCGGTACGAGAATGCTGCCTTGTCTCTAGAAACAGGTCAAGAATTACTTCTGAGTGAAGGATTATTTCCCACAGTGCGGGGCGAAATTCAAGCCGATCTCTACAAGCTGTGTCCTTACCGCATTCTGGAATTATTGGCATTGCCCGATGAAAATATTGCCGAACGGCGTAAGGGTTTACAACTGTTGCAAGATATGCTAAAGGAGCGGCAAGGAATTGACGGCAGTGGGGATGACCAGTCGGGACTGAGTATTGATGACTTTTTGCGCTTTATTCAGCAGTTACGGGGGTATCTAACGGCGGCTCAGCAGCAAACCCTATTTGAGGCAGAAGCCCGCCGCCCTTCAGCCGTCGCCACCTATCTGGCGGTTTATGCTTTGATTGCCAGGGGATTTGCCCAGCGCCAACCGGCTTTAATCGCCCGGGCGAAACAAATGCTCATGCGTTTGGGTCGGCGTCAGGATGTGCATCTCGAACAAGCCGTTTGTGCGCTGCTACTGGGTCAAACGGAAGAAGCCAGTCACGCTTTAGAACTGAGTCATGAATACGAACCTCTAGCATTTATTCGGGAACAGTCTCAAGGCGCTCCTGATTTGTTACCAGGATTATGCCTGTATGGAGAACGATGGCTGCAAAATTCCGTATTTCCCCATTTCCGAGACTTGGCAGAACAAACAGCCTCGTTGAAAGATTATTTTGCCGATGAGCAGGTACAAGCCTATTTAGAGCAGCTACCGGAATCGACGCCAACTGCTAATAATGAATGGTCAGTGACGGCTCAGAAAAAAGCCTACACCACAGCAGCATCCGCAGGTCGGAGTAACGGTCATTCCCGCGATCGCGAACCGGCAATCGTTGGCTCATACAGCACTAGAGAGCGGGATCTGGCATCTCAAACCGGGAGTTTGGGAACAGGGAGCCGCACCTCGGTATCGGGTGTCTCGACGTTACCCACAAGCCCACGGGTTGCTTCCCCAACAAGTCGGGTTGGGGAATCGGCGACTCAAGCCATCAATGCTTCTGGGGATTCATCAGCAAACGCGGCGCTCAAGTCACCCCATTCAGGGCGTCCATCCAAAGTCCGCTCAGAAGCAGAAGCCACTCGAGTGCGTCCTGCGTCTGGGATATCCACTCCGTCTGCTGAAGGACATCTGGATCAATCCCCTCCAGGACGCCTGCAACAATTACCTGAGCGCCGCAAGGCGACTCAAAAAAACCGACGCTCTATTTTGCTGGTTATTGCCGGATTAGTGGGTGTGGGATTATTAGGGTGGTTGGTAATCGCTTTGATCCAAAACATCCGCCAAAGTTTCTCAGCGCCAGCCTTAGAAGGCGAACAGCCCATGGTAGAACTTGCCCAACCTCCTATTCCTATCCCCGAACCCGGTAGCCAGTTGATGGCACCAGGCGGTCCTTTGACCCAAGATACAGCACAGCAAGTGATTCAAACCTGGCTTTCGACGAAATCTCAAGCGTTTGGGTCAGATTATCAAATTGATCGATTAAATCAAATTCTAGCCGATCCGGTTTTATCTGTTTGGCGGCGACGGGCGCAAACCAATCAGCAACGGAATATTTATGCTCAGTACAATCACCAGGTTAAAGTAACATCCGTGCAAACAAATCCGGCTAATTCTGACCAAGCCAAGGTACAAGCGGCGGTCAAAGAAGAAGCCCGCTTCTATCAAGACGGTGAGATTACTCAGGGACTCTCATACAATGAAAATTTGCAGGTTCAGTATGAGTTGGTGCGTCAGGACGGTCAATGGTTTATTAAAGATATGGCGGTAAGGTAGGTGTAGAGACGTTGCATGCAACGTCTCTACACCTACGATTAGAAACTAAAGGTTGTGCGGATTGTGCCTACCCAAATATTATCATTTCCATCATCATGATTGGGATTTAAAATCACATAAGCTCCTGGTGTAATCAGGATATTATCCGTAATTGGATATTGATACTGCGCCTCAATTAAGAAAGATGTATCTTCATCCTCATCACCACCATCAACATTAGTCAGTTTAGGTGGCATTCCTCCCATAATCGAAAGTGCTGCACCCTCTTTACCTAAGTCCAGAAACGACACGTTTGCCACCCAAGTCCATAAATCAGCATTATCCCCTTCTCTGGCACCCGCTTCAGCTTCCGCATCAATATAACCGCCCCAACCGGCGAGATTAATCGTCGGTGTAAGTCGCAAACTTCCTTGGATGCCAAAGCGTAAAGCTGAAGTAGCGATTTCGCCGAATGGTTCTTTTGCCCGTAGACTACCTGTGCTACCAGAAAGGTTGACATCTTCACCGGGATAGTAGGAATAGCCAAAAGCAAACCCTAAATCTAATTTTTCTCCCAGCGCCAGATTCAATTGAGAAATGGCGGTGAAGTCTCCATTAAACAGCCCATCCTTATCTGCCGGACTGTTACTTTCACCCGTCAAATAAGCGAGATCTAAACTCAGGAAATCACTAAACTGAATATTAGCACCCACACCTTGCTCAGCGTTATTGCGGAATACAAAAGGATTGCGGCGATTAAACCGATTTAAAGCACCTGTGCCACTACTTTCGAGAATAGGGTTGTGGATTTCTGCGATGTCATTGAAATCAAAGCCATTAGCACCTACAAATAGCCGGATATTATCGCCTACTGGGAAACGATAGTATAAATCATTGACAATGACATTGTTATTCTCAGCGGATTCAAACCCTTGACGAGCCATCTCCGTTCCTGTCGCCACATCAAATTCCGGGGTATTGCCCGATTCCAAGCGCACTCTCAGACGATCTTCCCCCATGAAGCTGGTGTCAAAGTTTAAACGAGTCCGGTGACTAAAGGTGATATTGTCATCAACATCTTCGCCGCTATTATCAGCCTTTTCATCACCAAAGGCACTAGCCAGGTTGAGAATAACTTCCCCTCGCAGCTTGGTGGTGGTAGAGAACTGATTATCTTCCAAGAACGCCACGCGCCCTTCTAGATTATCAACTCGTGCGCCTAGGGTTGCCAATTCGGCTTCAAATTCCTGAATTAACCGCCGCAGGGTTTCTAATTCTGTACCATCAGGAGTATCCCCAACCATTAACCGCTCAATTTGCTGTAAACAAGAATTCAAACCAGCGGCAAATTCATAACGGGTTAAGGCGCGATTACCCCGATAGGTGCCATCTGGATACCCAGCAATACAACCATAGCGCTCCACTAAGCTACGCAGTGCTTCATAAGCCCAATCCCCTGGAGAAACATCTCGCAGTTGACCCACGCTAGTTACTTGGTCAAGGGATTCGGTGTTATTTTCACCACTGTAGCGTTGGATTTGTTCTAATAGTTCACGATTAGAATCAGCCGTCGTGTTAGTCGGACTCAAGCCAGGGCTGACATCGGAAGCGATTTGTAGAGAATCAATCTCTACTGACATTTCAGATAACTGGTTATTGAGTTTAACGGTTGATTCGCTAGTGGCTGTTTGGTTAGGAACCGCCGCATAAGCGTTACCAGTGGCAAACAAAGATAGTCCGAGTAGGACGGGACTGATTTTCAGCGTTTTCCAGACTAAAGTTGATTTCATCAAATTTTTCTCCTTACACCGAATTACCTTAGATAATCTGCAATAGTGTTCGCGGTTAGACTATACACGATTAGGACAACTATTGAAAATTAATTGTATTAATAAACGGTAAAATTAATCCGGGTACAGCAATGCTGTACCCCAAGGCTAAATCATGCAACTTGTCAACGACAGTTGCAACCTGCTTAGAAAGTAAAAGTCGTGCGGATAGTGCCTACCCAAATCTCATCATTTGCATCGTTATGTTCTGGGTTAAAAATGACAAAAGCGCCAGGAGTGATGGCAATATTGTCCGTCAATTTATAGCGATAGAAGGCTTCGAGGTGATAGGAGGTGTCGTTGTTTTCACGACCAGCAATATCGTTATCGGTCACCTTAGGTGGCATACCGAATAAGACACCTAGCTTGTTCCCCTCACCGCCTAAGTCTAGCAAAGCCAAGTTAACCGCCCAGTTCCAAATATTGGCATCAAATCCTTGAGTGGCTTCTGCTTCAGCCTCTTGATAACCGGCCCAACCACCAACAGAAAACCTGCCAAATGTTACATTCGCTTGTAGTCCGTAGGAATCGACTGAGGTGGCCAGACCATCAAATGGATCAGAGGCAAAGACACTGCCCGTACTGTTTGTAACGTTCACCTGACCGCCATTGTAGAAGGAGTGCAGATAGGTTGCTGCTAAGGAGATATTCCCAGTCGGATTGAAGACAACCTGACCTAAAGCAGAATAATTGCCGTCAAATAGACCATTCTTCTCAGCAGGATCACTGCCACCACCATCAACAATATAACCTGCTGACACAGATAAGGCGTCGCTTACGTTAAACGTTGCGGTTATTCCTGGACCATCAGTCTCAGAGCGGTAAATTGGGTTGAAGCGCCCAAAGCGGGAGATAGAACCACTGCCACTACTGTCAAAGTAGGGGTTGACTACATCGATAATTGTATCCTGGTACTCAGCTCCGGTGGCGTCAATTTGAACTAGGAATTTTTCGCCGATGGGGAAGCGATACCACAGCTCATCGATTTCAACATCGTTATCGTTATCACCATCAAAGCTTAAGCGGGTCATGTTTGTCCCGGTTAAACCTCTGTTAAATGACGCGATATTTGCTGCTTCTAAACGAGTTCTCAGTCTGTCTCTTCCCGTAAAGCTGGTTTCAAAGTTCAGACGTACCCGATCGCCTAAGATGACATTGGTATCATCATCACCACCACCAATACGATCGCCGAAGGTATCAGCCAGGGCAAAGATGATTTCCCCTCTCAACTGAGTCGTCGTCGAGAACTGGTTGTCTTCCAAGAACGCCACGCGCCCTTCCAGGTTATCCACCCGCGCACCTAGGGTTGCCAATTCCGCTTCAAACTCCTGAATTAACCGCCGCAGGGTTTCTAAATCAGGAGCATCAGCACCATCATCAATTAACCGCTCAATTTGCTGTAAACAGGCATTCAAACCAGCGGCAAATTCGTAACGAGTTAAGGCGCGATTGCCCCGATAGGTGCCATCTGGATACCCAGCAATACAACCATAGCGTTCTACTAAACTACGCAGCGCTTCATACGCCCAATCCCCCGGTGAAACGTCCCGCAATTGACCCACGCTGGTTACTTGGTCAAGAGACTCATTCCCTTCATTGCCATAGCGCTGGATTTGCTGCAAAAGTTCCTGATTCGAGTTAACAGAGGTATCTCCAGCCGCCGGAACGGGTTCAGGGAAGGTACTATCTGCCAGTTTAAAGGTGGGACTAACGGTTACGGCGGGTTGAGGCGTATCCGTTGCTGGGATAGGATCAGAGAGCGTTTCATCATCATTCAACGTGGGACTGATGGAGGCTCTCAGTTCAGCGTCTAAATTTAGGGTAGCTGTAGACAGACCTGTAGTCGTCGGATGGGAATTTGACTCAGCCGCTGATGTACCGCTAGCAACGAATAAAGAGGCAACCAGCAGGACTGGGCTTGCCTTTAACGCTTTCCAGAAGAGGTTAGACATAATCATTCACAATCCTCACACCTAATTCAATCCAAAACTGTAAAGCAATTGGGCTGAATGAGCAATAGCATTTTGGCTTTTACTCAACCTATCACTAAATTTACTAATTAACTTTTACCATTTTTGGGAGCTATAAGAGATAAATTTTAAACCAAAAGCACTTTTATGGATACCTATAAAATATTAGAATTATTTATCTAACTTACTACTTGTAGAGAACCCTTCATGAAGAGTCCCCTACTGATGGATAGAGTTGCTGCGTAAGTCTTGAGATGAAGGAGTTTTGATACCAAGTCTGATAGCAGCTTGATTGTCTTGAGCAGGGAGAAAAAGAAAGGGCGAGAGTTGTTCCGTTATCGGTGAGGCAGGGCGGGTTTTGTTGTTCCGTTATCGGTGAGGCAGGGCGGGTTTTGTTGTTCCGTTATCGGTGAGGCAGGGCGGGTTTTGTTGTTCCGTTATTAGTAAAAAGCTAGCGCTAGTTCCTAAACCCGCCCCTACAGTTCCTAAACCCGCCCCTACAGTTCCTAAACCCGCCCCTACAGTTCCTAAACCTGCCCCTACAATCTTCTGCCCTCTGCCTTATGCTTTCTTCTCTAAGAACGATGACCTGTAACAATATAGGTGACTCGTTGACCGATGTTGGTCGCATGGTCAGCCATACGCTCGATATGACGAATTGTCAATACTAATAGTAAAATTGGCTCGACCACGCCTTTAATATCCCGCTGATAGGCTAAGGTTTGATAAAGCTTATCGTAGGCATTATCGACTTTATCATCCAATACTTTAACCGCTTGTCCTGCCGTCGCATCCAAATCCGCTAAAGATGCCAAACTCGTTGCCAGCATAGCTTGGGCATGGTGGGACATTTCTTCAATCTGGGACATACAAGGATGAGGCGGGTAAGCAAATAACTTTACCGAAATCTCCGTTAAATCTTCAGCATAATCACCAATACGTTCCAAATCCCGGATTAGCTGCATAAACGCACTAACCAGGCGGAGATCTTGTGCCACTGGCGATTGAAGTGTAAGCAGAGAGGCACATTCTATTTCAATGTGACGGTAATAGCGATCAATTTGTTTTTCAATCGAGGTAATTGCCTCGATCGCCTCCAGATTTTGGTAAAATAGAGCCTGATGACCAAGGCGGAATGAATTTTCCACTAAAGCGCCCATCCGCAGAACATTCTGCTCTAGGCGGTTAAGACAGCGCTTAAAGTGATTGCGATCGCAATGGCGGTTTGTAGAAGATAGACTCACCTCATTTGCCCTAAGACGAATAATTGTGTCTACTACTATTGATAGCAGATCAAGGTTAAATTGTAGTAAAGTAATCTGCTGGCAAGGTGGGAGAAGTGTGGAGTGTTGAGTGTTGACCCTTGGCTGCGCTCAAGGAAACTTGGTTTTGAGTTAACTTCCTTGTCTTCCTTGCACCTGTACTCCCCAAGCAGGGCGGGTTTAGTCAAGTTATTGGTTTCTTGGCTAACGTTATCGGTAAAACCCGCCCAGTGTCCTCGATAGCACAATCGCAGACGAATATCAGATAGTTCCTTGGGCAGGAACGGATTCAACCACAATACCTGATCGCGAATGTCCAACCCGGTATAACACCGTTGCATCAGATCCACCGTTCCCGCCATCGCCCCTAAGTGGATGCCTTCAGGCGTTGTACCTCCCTGAATGTCATCAATGTCGCTATGGAGAGCCTCTGTAAAGAAAGTCCAAGCTTTTTCGCGGTCAGATCTGGACAATACCCAGGAATGCACCATACGGCTAAGTGCGGAATGTGGGATCAAATGTTACCTTGACTCGCTTAACTACGTCCTGAAGGACTTGAGAATATATCTCTGAATACCATCTGAGTTTGAAGAAAGAGTGAACAAATTACTAATTATAAGGCAGTTGAATCTGTAACCAAGCACCCCCGGTTTCTGGATGATTTTTAGCGTTGACAGTACCACCGTGAGCCTGAACGATTTGCTGGACAATTGCCAAACCCAAACCACTACCACTGCTGCGACCCAATGTGGTTAAGTTCTCAGAATTTGGTTGCCGATATCGCGATGCATCTCCTCGATAGAGTCGCTCAAAGACGCGGGGTAAGTCATTGCCAGAAAAACCAGCGCCTTCGTCAATAATATCGATTTGCATCAGCGCTTTTTCAGTTGAATCAGGAGTTATTTGGTTCTTCACTTCAACTCGAATTGACCCTTGAGGTGGACTATGTTTAATACTATTATCTAATACATTCAAAAAAACCTGAGTGAGTCGAGACTCATCAGCTTTAATGGGTAAAGTATCGGGTCCACTATAGGCAAGATGCAGGTGTTTTTGCTCTGCCAAAGGTTCCAATCGCTGCCAAGCGGACTGAATTAAAGACTTTAGGTCAAGGGATTTATAGGTGAGACTCTGATTCGGATCGCGTTCTAGATGACTAAGTTCCAGCCAATTTTGAATCAGATCGATCAACCGATTAATTTCTTGCAGGAGTTGATCAACCCAGCGTCTTTCTGGAGGGTTAACCCGTCCTTGTAAGGCTTCTGCGACTAAGCGAATGGATGTGAGAGGAGTTCTCAATTCGTGGGCTAAATCAGACACCCACTGATTTCGAGATTCCGAGAGTTCAATCAGAGGTTGTCGATTTTCCAAAAATACACCAACTTGTCCCTTCGCAAGGGGCCAAGCATAAGCCCGCAACATGAGCGATCGCACCTCGCTCATCGCTGCACCATCCATACAGGCGGGATGAAATACCCACTCTTGGCTGATCGATTGTTGCTGTTTACGAGTTTTCTCGATTAACTGATCCAGTTCGTAGGATCGCACTACCTCTAGAAGTAAGCGAATCTGTCCAGGTTCCCAGCGGTCAATTTGCAATAACCGACGCGCCTGCTGATTACACCAAATTAAGTGATTGTCTTCGTCTACTTGTAAATACCCGACGGGCGCGACTTGAAATAGGGATTGAATGGCGTTGAGTTGGTCTTCTAAGACAAGGCGCTGCTGATTAGCTTGGGCAATGGCTCCCCGTAAACGAGACTCTAAAGAAAACGAGTTACTAGTCGAATCGACTGGCAACAACTCTAAGGTTTGCTTGAGCTGCCGTTTGGTGCGGTGTTGTAGCCATAAGCCAACCCCAATTCCTAGAGCTAGACCCAAGAGAAATGTCAAGAGGGTCATGGGTGTGATCAATAAGAATGTTGCCGAGCGATGGTTTATATATTGTAACCTTTCGACAGGGCGATGTAGATACTCCTTGATTGTTACGGGGTGAACTAAATCTGTGCAAATCTATGCAGACAAGCTAGAAGTGTCTCATATTGCTGGTTTCATCCGTTGATGGTTGTCGTTAGGGACGTCTCTGGAAGCAAGGCACTTCTCCCACCCACCGGAGCTTAACCGTACCTAGCACCCCGCTAGGTGATACTCCGCTTCAAGTCGTAACGCTTGTGCTCTAAACTTAAGGTTGAGCCAACCCAAGTTTAGAGCAACAGATACAGACTTTCCCATCGAAGCTAAGTATCGAACCGTCCGCACCAGTAAAATGGTGCGGACTTCTGCATATTTCAGAAAGCGAGTAATCTCGCTATCAGAGCCGCGATGCAGAATGTTCAATGCAGCGTTTTTGTCTGCTTGAATTACGTCCCC
>NZ_JAVKEW010000263.1:0-11788 GCF_040226375.1 Coleofasciculus sp. G2-EDA-02
TTTGGGGTCTGCATTCCACCTGTTTCATTACTTACTTGAGGCGTGACCGGACTCCGAAGAGTCTTTTCCATGAGGGCATGGGGTGTGAATCCCATGGGGGAGTCGGCTCCCCGTACTAAACGACCTTTTCAGGTCGCGCAAGCTTATTCCTAGTTCCCTTTCCAGCACTGCAAGACAAAGAGGGTAAATTCTTAATCGAACACCACACGATTCTGACTGCTCCCTCCATCCAAACACTGGAATTAACCCGTCAGCAACGACAACGAGTAGGAACAATTCACGAATCCCCTCTACAAAGTCAGGATGTGTTGGTTGTAGGTAATCCGACAATGCCAACAATTCCGCTTACAGAACCGCCCAAGCCATTACACGCGCTACCAGGTTCAGAAGCAGAAGCAGAAGCGATCGCATCTCTCCTCAATACCCAAGCCATCATCGGCGACGCAGCCACTAAAATAGACATTGTACAGCAGATGCCCAAAGCACGGCTGATTCATCTAGCAACACATGGGTTATTAGATGATATCAAGCAGTTAGGTGTACCAGGTGCGATCGCTTTAGCCCCCTCCGATAACGATAATGGCTTCCTCACGGCTGGCGAAATCCTGGAGATGAAACTCAATGCTGAGCTGATTGTCCTGAGTGCTTGTAGTAGTGGTCAAGGCAAAATCACGGGCGATGGCGTAATCGGATTATCGCGTTCTTTATTTGCGGCTGGTGTTCCCAGTGTTATCGTATCTCTTTGGTCTGTTGGGGATAAGTCAACCCAGTTTTTGATGACCGAGTTTTATCAAAATCTCCAGCAGGGGATGACTAAAGCTCAATCCCTACGCCAAGCTATGCTTACCACAATGCAGCGATACCGCCGTCCCAAAAGTTGGGCTGCATTTACTCTCATCGGGGAAGCCATCTGATATTGCTCACATGAGAAGCCACACCCTCTTTGCCAATTATCTCTAGAGTTTTACAATGACCTTCACCCCTGAAACTGCGCCGCCTGAAGTACTGATAGAAGCCTTTGTCGAGCTGTTATCAGATAAGTTTGTGTTTTCGCCTGACTACGCCTCAGCCCTCCATAAACTGAGCGATAGCCTCTCAAATGATGCTAATGCGATCGCTCAACAGATTAAAACTTGGTGCCAAGAGCGACCAGAAATCATTGAGGCTTTAGAGGATAACCTCAGCCACAGAGGACAGTCCGGTTCTATTCCTTCTTCCGACAAACAGTACAAGGAATTGCTGCAAAACTCCATTCGACAGAGCTTCCCTTCCCCTTCGTCACCACAATCTAGCTCCAATCCCTCAACACAACAATCTCGCTCCAACTTATCAACCCATGACTGACTCTAAATCAGGGTGGTATTTGAAAGCCCCCTGCGTCACCCTCTATGCCTTTCATCTGCGTGACGAGATTTCCAAAGACCCCACACAAATTAATGCTAATCATCTGTGGGAACAGTGTGTTGCATTAGGAACCGCAGATAAGCTCAACGTTGCTGCGCTTCGCTCCTTACGAACACAACTACTCTGTTACAAGAAAGACGATCCAGACGGCTACGATCCAGCACTTGAAAAACCCGATCATCTGCCCAATCTACCCTTGTTGAAGAAATTACCTAGACCAGGGGAAGACCCTTTCTTACGTTTCCCTGTAGTCACTGAACCCGGTACTCCCGACCTCAAAGGTGAAATTTATCCACAACGGATTCGCGATACTTATGCTGTAGACCTCAGCCTGCGTTACCTACAAACCGTAGAAATTGACCAACTGAGACACTTTAACCCGAACAATTGCCTATTACCTAGTAATATCCAAGCTTCCCTCGGTCAGACGCTGGTCATTTTCGCCAATCCGACTTGTGGTATTGACAACTATGAAGTTATTGCCAATGAATGTATTAATGCTTTTTTGCAGGATACCAACCGACCCCAACCAGAGTTAATTGCTACGGGTAAACTCTTCGGCAGTCCCATTTTTGAATATGACACTAGCAGCGTGAACCCTCTTGAGCAGTGTCATGTTCTAGTGTGGCTACAGGGGCATCGAGTTTGGCCTAAACGTCATCCTGATACCATAGCTCTCTCGGAGAAGGTTTATCACAAGTTTTTCCAACTGCTGTGTTGCCGCAGTAAAATCCTCTATGCCTATCATCAAGCTCGTCTGTGCAATCGTGAAGCGCGGAAGCTGTGTAGTCAGATAGAAAAGAGAGTCAACGAATTTGGTCAGATGAAGGCAGAATCAGAAAATCCGGAAGAGCGAGCGAAGCGTGTTGAGGAACTGAAGGCATGGTTGATAGAGATTCAGCAAACTGGATTCCACTACGCTCACCGCTTGCGTGATATGGAAGACCATAAAACTGCGATCGCAATCAACTCAGAAAACTATTGTTACTGGCTCAGCCAAATTCGCAACTATAGTCTACCAGAAGATGACTTAGATTTCTTAGAAAATTTCCTTAACCGCATCTGCAAGCACTTTCAAGAACAGATTCAAGTAGATTTGCGCTACCTCACTCCAGCTCAAGCGCTATTCCAGCAGATGATTGACACGATTAGAGGCATTGTCGAGATTGAGGCTGAGAAACAAGCACAAGAGCGCGAGCAAAAACAAAAGGAACGCGATCGCAAACTCCAAGATACAATTCAATGCCTGGGTGTCGGTATAGGTGCGGCCTCAATTGTTGCCTCCACCACTGGCTACCTGACACAGAAAGACTCAGTTCCTATGCCTTTTAACTCCTACCCCATGCATCCCTTCACCTTGTCCCTTATTCTCAGCGTTGTTGCTGGTGGAGTTTTCTATGCAGGCGCTTGGTGTATTAGTGGATTCATTAATCCTCGCCACGATAAAACCGCAAAATTACAGGGTAGCGTTAACAAAAAGCTTCTCAATTCTGCTAAGACATCGATTTCAGAACAAGTGACAGGAGTGCTGCACAAAGCAAAATTTCCGACCCAAATACCAAGAAAATAACAGGGGCTGGTCTTTTAGTCCCCACATCACAGCAGCGACTGCCTTGGGAAAAGGTCAGTTAAGAGAATGATTCCAACTCATCAACCCTCGCCTTTTGAGTTCTGCAACCATCAATGGATGTCCTTCTAAATGGGGATTGCTCTTAACAAGTGCTACTGCCATTTCACGAGCTAAAGTCAGCAAATGCTCATCATCGAGTATATTCGCCAGAGCAAATTCCGAAATTCCCGACTGGCGATAGCCCATCACAACTCCCGGTCCCCGCAGCCGCAAATCCATCTCTGAGATAAAGAACCCGTCAGTGGATTGTTCCAAAACCTCAAGACGTGCCTTAGCTTCTGCTGTTTTACTGGTATTCAGCAGCAGGCAATAGGAACGGTACGAACCCCGACCCACACGACCTCGTAACTGATGCAGTTGAGCTAAACCGAAGCGTTCAGCATGGTTGATGAGGATGACTGTAGCATTTGGGACATCCACTCCCACCTCAACAACAGTAGTGGAAACGAGTATTTGGGTTTTGTTGTCGCGGAATGAATTGAGGGCGTCATCTTTCTCCGCTGATGTCATGCGACCGTGCAACAATCCTATCTTAAATTCGGGGAAGATTTCCGTTGAAAGTCGCTCGTATTCTGCTACGGCTGCTCTTAAATCTAGCTTGTCTGATTCTTGCACCAGGGGGAGGATGATGTATGCCTGATGACCTTGAAGTACCTCATGACGGATAAAATTATATGCCGGAGTGTCTTTATTAAGCACTTTCGTGTGAATCTTCTGTCGCCCAGGCGGTAACTCGTCAATTTGACTGACATCCAAATCCCCGTGCAAAGTTAGTGCTAAGGTACGCGGAATAGGAGTCGCGGTCATCGTTAGTACATGAGGTCTATTTCCTTTGTTCAATAAATCCTGCCGTTGTTGTACCCCGAATCTGTGCTGTTCATCAATTACTACCAGACCTAGTTTATTGAAGTTGACTTTCTCTTGCAGCAGTGCATGAGTTCCTACTAACAGGGAGAGTTCACCCGTCTCTAGTTGAGCGTGGATTTCTCGGCGTTTAGCAGTTTTCGTGGAACCCGTCAGCAATTCCACAGAAACACCAAGGCGTTCAAACCACGGGGTAATCTTCCGATAATGCTGTTCAGCTAGCACTTCTGTCGGAGCCATGAGTGCGGCTTGGTAGCCAGACCCGATCGCAGCAAGAATTGCAACGACAGCAACAACAGTTTTACCACAGCCCACGTCCCCTTGTACCAATCGGTTCATCGGTGTTTTAGACGCCATGTCGTTGAGAATATCGTTGATGACCCGACGTTGAGCTAAGGTGAGCGAAAAGGGGAGTTGAGAGTAGAACTGTTGGATTAGATGACCAGCAGGAGTTATTTTTGTATGAGCTGAGTGTGCTAACAGCCGATGGCGACGCAGGAGAAAGGATAGCTGAAGATAGAAAAACTCATCAAACACCAGGCGACGACGGGCAGCTTCGAGTTTGGTTTCGTCTGGGGGTTGGTGGAGGAAAGCGATCGCTTCCTGCAATTCTATCAAACCATGTTTTCGTCTCAGAGGCTGGGGTAGGGGGTCAATCAGTAGATCGGCGACTTCTAAAGCTGAGGATACTGCATCTTGTACTGTTTCGTTACTGACCCCTTTTGTTAAGGGATAGATTGGGATAATTGAATTTTTCGTATTTCTCGCTTCATTGAGGTCGATTAATCGAATTTCAGGGGAAGTTAATGTCATTCCGCAATACCGATCTTCCTTGACTACTCCTGATACAGCAACAAGGCTTCCAGTGGTGTAGATTGAAGATTGTTCGTTTCTCCATTGTTGAGACTGGTAGTAGGGATGGTTGAAGAAACGCTTGCAGGTGATGTTACCTGTTTTATCCTTGACGATAAGCGTCTGGATAGTTAATCGGAGATTTTTAGGTGAAGTGACTATCTCGTGTTTCCTAATCTTGCCCACTATTGTCACAGAATTTCCTATTTTTAGGTGAGATATTTTGACTCGTCGATACTTAATGTAGTCGCGGGGAAAGTAGAGCAGCAGGTCAAAAATGGTCGTAATGCCAAGTTTTTTAAGCAGTCGGCAATTATTTCTGCTTAACCCTGATAGGTGATGGATGGGTGAATGCAGGTTCATGGTAATGGTGTACAATTTAGCCAATCTAAGAATTGGGGTTTAACGCTTTCAATAGGCTGCGTTAGCAGCGATGAAGTAGTGGCAAAAACCCGCCAGTGGTTCAAACCACTGTCTCATAGCTGGCATTCGTCTAAAGACGACTGGACAAGAGTTGTAGTCCATTGAAATGGACTTAAGCTATGACGCCGGAGTTTTAACTCCGGGCGGGTTTTCGGGTTTACTGACAAAGGTGCAAGATCTCAGGGAAGACATGAACATTAGAGTTTAATGGGTTAATCTAGGCTCAAGCCCGAATTGCGATCGCATAACATCTGCGTTAGCGTGTCACTTGTTTCATCAAGTTCAAATGATTGCTTTTCCGTTTCTTGAACCTGGGCTACGAGTATCCCATTCCACCCATTAATACCAGGATTTATTCGTTTGGCTTGGGGTAGTAGTTCGAGAATTTCCTTGGACAATTTTTCCCCGAATTCATCTCCTTTGAGACCGATTACTAGAGTGGTAACATCTTCAAGAAAGTCTTTCGGCAAGGAAGATAGGGTATCGATGCTTAAGTATACAGTCGGTTTATTATCAAAATCGGGGTCTAGGGCGATTACAGACAGGAGTTCTACTGGATTGCTGGCAATAACGGCTCTTTCAATATCGTTTTGAGTTGCTATCCAAAACACTCCTTTTTCGCTGTTATCATCCTGTCGGGACGATACTCCCGTGTTACCGTCAATGGAAAATTTTCCATTGGAGTCTAAAGTGCAGGTTCCCGTGTAATTTCCTGCCAGTGTGCGGAGAGTAAATACAGCACAGGTCTGTTTATCTGTGTCTATCCATCCTTTGTCGTGTACCAAATCTACCAATTCGGGGGGTAGGCAGGCTCGTTCTATTAAGTTTTCTCGCACGGACTGCCAGTGAAGAGTTAAGTCTACCTCGTCGGTTTCCTGGTTTAACAGGTCAGTGTTGGATACATCTTCTGATTCAACAGTTGGAGAATTTTTACGGCTTTTGTTAACCTCAGAAAGACTTGTGGCGTTCTCTTCTTCTCTGATTATGTAAATGTCTGGGTCAAGGTGGCTGTTCGCCAGTAAAATTTTGTCACCACTGCTGCTGTTAACTGTGCCACCTGTAGTATCATCATCTGTACTTCCTTCACCATGAGGTTTACAGTTCTCTGTTGGCAAAATCGGGTTAGGTGCTGGAGTTTGCCATTGTGCGATCGCTTCAGAATCTATGTCAGGAGAATAACTGACCCTTCTATAGTTTTGAAGTCCCCTGAAGGTGTAAGCTTTGCCTAAATGGGTGCCACTAAACCCTATTTCACCAAGTTTATAGCTAATGCCCAATTCACCAGTAGGTGTGGGTTCTATGTTTACATGGATGCCTTGTTCCGTGAGTCGGTCAATTAGAAGAGGTATTGTAGGACTATCAACAGTTGCTTGATCCAGTGCTGTTTGTAATTGTTCCCGTGTACTGATTTCCCCGGTTCTCGCTAACCATCGGCGTTCGCCAGTCGTAGGAGAACGTCGTTCTTTGTCAAAACTGCGAGTAGCTGGTGTTAAATTATACTTTTCTTCCAATTCTTGAATTAACTTTTCGCTGCGTAGATAGTTCCAGCTATCGGATACGCAAGTGCCTTTCTCATCCAATTTAATGCGGCTGGCTGCAATGTGAATGTGGTCGTGGTTGCGGTCGGTGTGTCGGATAATGGCAAATAGGTTTTTATCAAGTCCCATTCCTTCCAAGTAGTCTCGTGCGATCGCACGCCATTTGGCATCAGGTATATACTCGTCAGGGGGGACGCTTAACATGGCATGGTAAACGGGTTTTTCGACTCTGGGGTTGAGTTGCTTGGAGAATAGAAACTCAGCAGCTAATTCCTCTGGTGTTTCTCCCACCATGTTTCCTCCAATTAGTGAAGATCCTTCTTTGGAGAAGAGGTACTTGAGCAGTCCTGTGAAGCTTTTACCTGTTATTTGTTTGCCAATCATTTTTGAAAAGGGCGTGCAGGCTTTAGAATAGTCAGTCACTACTGAAGATGACTGTGAGTAAGGTAGGTTTTCTTAAACTAAGCTGGGTTAGCTACGTCCCAGTCTTATTCTAAATCTTCATCGGTTTCGGGTAAATCAGTTATTAAATTTATATTCATTTGTTGCCACTGAACTTGTTTGAGTAAGACTAGTGCTTTCTCAATAAGCTCTTTTAGTTCTGCTGGTTCGGTTATTTTTTCTCCCGTCCATAACGCTTGCTCAGTGGCTAGAGCAATCGGTTTGAGTTGGAGATTGAGTTCTGCTAGTTTATGGCAGAGAGTTGCACTGACTAATCGGGAGCGTTGGCTTCTTAAAGTCTTATAGCGAAATAGGTTGCTGACATTTGTTTCTAAATCTTTAGCCATTTGCTCTGCCAGTTGAAATTCTTCTGGTGTCAGGCGTATTCCTATTCTTTGAATTCGTTTTTGTCTTGACATAAAGCGTTAGTTATGATAATAATAATTTAACAATTCTGAGTGCATCGCTTTTTTGTTGAAGTTCGGACATGAACGTGTCAGTCATCCTCTACTTCAAATATGTGTCCGCAGCGATAGCAGCGGTAGGAATGCAGCCATCTGGTCATAGCAGGAAGATAGACTTGTTTGTAGTACTGTGCGTTGGCTTTATTTCGTAAGTTGAGTAATAGGGCGATCGCTACAATGACGACTACGATACCTGGGATGCCAATTACGCTGAGTAGCTTCACCCAGCTATCGTCTTTTTCAAAGCCAATTGCTACCAGGAACATACTCCACAAGCCGTGCAGTAGAATTAGGAGTGCGAAAATAGCGATCGCTACTGCTAAATGCTCGTATTTTTTCCCAGCATTCCCTTTTTTGGGTGGGGCTACTGCCTTGGCGAGTCTCGATTCCATTCTTCTGGTTGCGCGGACTGTTCCTAACGCAGACCCGATTCTCGTGTTGCTGTAGTTGAGTTGACTGTATCTTCCAGTCACGGTTGTTTCTGAGACTTCTTCTTCATAGATGGCTGAGAGTTTTCTTACTTCTCGGCTGTGACATTTTATGCATTTGAGTTGCCTCATTATGACACCTCATTTTCAGTTTCATTAAAAGGGTGGACTATTAACTAAAACTTGTCATAATGCCTGACAAAAGGAGAAAGGCTGTGGTTGGATGGTTCACTCCTTCCAATGGAAAATTTTCCATTGCAACGGGAGACTAGCAGCCGCCGTTGAGTAGTCTGGTCGTCTTATCCCTTCCCGGCGGTTAGATACCGAATGTCAGCATAGCCAAGACGCTGGCATTGAGCCATCCTCAAAAAGGAGTGTGTATCGACTGTTAGGGAGTTTCGCCGTTTGTACGCCCATTTGATCTAGCTTGCTACCCAGAGGGCGGGAAAATCCTACGTCTTGAGTTCTATTTGTGTGGGGTCTGGGATTCGGACAATCGGCTGAGGGAGGTGAGGTTTGAGGAGGGGTAATAAGTAATAAGTGCGTTCTGATTCTTTAATAGCCGTTATTTTCCAGGCTTCTTTTGAAGGTTGAATTGACAGGAAGCGTTGTGTGCCGCAGGCATACACAAGGATATTTCCACACATCTATTACGAGCGGGATTGCTCTTTTACGACTCTTTACATCTCATTCCCAACCAGTGACATGAGTAAAACTACTACCACACCAAAAAAACCTGAAGTTACCGTGGCGTTTGATTACGGGGGGTCGCTCACCAAAATTATCTACACGGGGTTGGACAGGCAAGTTCGGCTTTTGTGCATGGAACCGGAAGTAGTATCTGTACCCCGTGAATCGATTTTGGCTTATGCCAGAGACCAGTTGGGTTCAGCTAATCCAGAAAACACGGCTTGGGTTGCTTTCAGGAATGATTATAAAGCAGTCGGGTATCTGGCGAAACAGAGGTTCCACGCCAATGCGGGGCTATCGCAACTCAAGTATGAGCGGGCTTTGCATAAAACCCTGGCAGCGATGTGGGTGATCAAGGAAAAGTTGAGATTACCTCAGAATTTTACAGCGGCGATCGCGGTGTTGCTGCCACCGGGAGAATACGAAGACCGGGGCAGGTTTGAGCGGGTGCTGCGGGAGGCTTTAGTGGAGTATCAGACGCCTACGGGTCGGATGACTGTGGAGTTGTTGGCGTTTAATTGTAAGCCAGAGGGCGGTGGAATCTATTTGATGCACAACAAGAAAGTCGGTTCTGCCTTGAAAGAACGGGTGTGTGCGATCGCCATGATTGGCTACCGCAATGCCAATCTGCTGGTTGCTCAACGGGGAGATGTTAGACCCGGAAAAATGAGCGATTTGGGCTTCATTCGTATGGTGGAGAAGGTGGTAGCCAGGACTTCAGGGCAGATTGCTGAGCGATTAACTCCAGCCATTGTAGCAGCGGGAGTGGAGTTTAAGGCTGTCCCTCTGATGCGGTTAGCCCGCAGCAGTACCAGGGAAAGACGGGCAGAGGAAGTGCAGCAGATGATAGCCGCGATTAAGGAGGCGCGTCCTGAATACCTGCGGAGTCTTACCAGTTGGTTGGATGAAAACTTGCCGCCGGATTGTGATGAAATCGTGTTCTCTGGGGGGACGGCTGATTATCTCAAGAAGGAGTTAAATGAACACTACGACCGAACTCCAATTGTTTGGAATGCGGAAATGTCTATTCCATCTGTTTTAGACAAGAAAGGATTTGGGAATCGGTTGAGTGATGTTTATGGGATGTTTTCCTATTTCAAGGGGACTTTGAAGAATTCGTTCAATTCAAATCGTTCTGGACAAAGTGATCCATCACCAAAAGACTCTACTTTACAGGAGGCTGTTGCTCATGGCTAAACAACAAGAACGAGTTGATTTTAGTTGGCGGTATCAGCCACTCAAGTCCACAGCGGATGGCGTGTTACTGTCCCACGTTAAATACAATTTCTTAATGCCTCCCAGAGAGATGATTCTCCAAGCCTTGCGTCCTTACTGGCTACCATTAGCGTATCAAGAAAAAGGGGATACAGATGGGGTTGTGTTGGAACGGATATTCAGGAATGCGGTGTACGCACTGGAAAAGCACGCCCTTTATTTGTGCGATCAAGGTGGGATTGATTATCCCCGCTCTCCGTTAAGGGAAGCGCCTGTTCAGCCGTCATCATTTTTACTAGAAGCACGTCCTCGTCGTGAAAATGCGGCGCGTATTGCTACGGTTTCTAGTAATCTTCCAGGTAGGGTATTGACTACGGATGAAATGTTTGACTTAGTGGGTGGTGATGATTTTGATGATTCTGGATTCTCGTGAAAGTAGCTCACTAATTAATAGGGGTGTGTTGGGGGTAAGACAGGCAGATTATTGCCTACAGATGTGAAAATTATGGTGTTGAACGATGGCAAGTAGAACTCGAAAATCGAAATATCAAGTCCAACTAACAGATTCTATCACGGAACAGGAAGGAAAAGCAGGAGATTTATCTATGGAAGCCGTTCTAGAAAACTCTAATCATCTTGGTGAGTATGGGTTGGAGAGTGTTGAGAAAGCTGCCACTAAGATTCATTTGGTTGATGGAGAGAAGGGAGGTGTTGGGAAAAGTTTATTGACTAGGGTTTTGATTCAGTATTTTTTGGACAATAAATTTCCTTTTGTGGCTGTCGATGCAGATCGGTCTAACCCCGATGTGTCTCGGATTTATGAGAGTGTTTGTCGGGAAGCTCTTTTTAGTGAGGATGAGAAGAAGTTCTATGAAGCTGACCGAATTTTTGAGTGGGCTTTTGAGACTAGCGTGATTGTCAATTTACCGGCTCAGATTTATGCGTTGGTAACCAACTGGATTGAAAAGAACAATTTGATTGAGTTAGGTAAACAGTCGCAAATCAGCTTCTGTAAGTGGTTTGTTTGCACGGGAGGCTATGATAGCGTTCAGCTCTTTTTGAAATCGGTACAGCATTTTGAGAATAGAATGGCTCATGTTTTAGTCCGTAATTGGGGACTGGAGGATGATTGGAGTTCGGTGGAAGAAATGGAGGAGGTGCAGAATTTGATTAAGAAATACGAAGTGAAGGTGATTGATTTTCCCAAGTTTTATTCGCGGGAAAGGAATGCAATTGATGCGAGGGGAATAACGTTTGAATTGGCAAGGACTAGTCAAGAGTTTGGGGTATTGGGACGGCAACGGATTAAGTCGTTTATATTGTCGGCTTATGAGGCGTTTGAAACGACGGGGATGCTGCCGTGAGTTTGAGTGCTGTTGATACTAAATCTTTGCTGGATATTGCCCTGGAGGGGCAATCGGAGGAATATAGGCGAAAGGTTTTGGAGTTGGCTTTTAAGGGGAAGATTGAGCCAACTGACCCGATATTTCTGATTTTACTGGCTACGGGTCGATTGGAAGTGCTGATTCAAGAAAGTCCCAAACCGGAGGATTTTGAGTTGGCATTTAATCGATGGGTGACGCGAATTAATAAGACTTTGGCAACTTATGAACGGGTGGCAATTGAGAAGCAAGAAGGGCAGATTGCTGAGGCGGTTAATTCTTTGGTGCGTCAGACCCAATTGACAAAAGTGGCAACGCTGAAGGGGTGACAAGCAGCTCAAAAGCTTGGCAGATAAAGCATTTCCCCCCTCAAGCCTCAAAAAGATGGCAGCTTATTGACAGGTTTATTGATAATGAAAAGTGGAATGATAATGATAATCACCTGCTTTTCTGAGTA
>NZ_JAVKEW010000264.1:0-6503 GCF_040226375.1 Coleofasciculus sp. G2-EDA-02
AGAACTCGCACCAAAGAGTTTCATGGATTTAAGACAGGCGATATTGTCCGCGCCATTGTCCCCACCGGGAAAAATCAAGGAACGCACATTGGGCGAGTGACAGTGAGAGCTGGTCGAGTCTTTGATTTGACTACAGCAAAAGGGAAACTGCAAAGCATCAACTGGAAGTATTTCGAGCCAATCTGGAAAGCTGACGGTTATACTTATGTCCACAAAGGAAAGAAATGTCCATTGATTTAACGATTAGAGGAATAGCGATCGCGCCATCATTTATCCTCAATCCATCCCCAACCAAACTGTCGGAGTTATCGCTAATTTACTCTGCTTGTAAAAAAATATTAATTAAACCGTTATGGGATATAGATAGGATGTAATATGTTCGATACATCAATAAAAACCTGAGACCCAGAAGTATTTGTATGACGCTTGATCGAGAACTCGCCAATGACTACCTTTATTTTTTAGCCGAAGAACTGGCGGCTGAGGCTTATAAGTCGGACAGCATTATTCCCTTAGAGAAAAAACTGATTATCAGGGATCAACATAACTTCATCTTATCGGGGTCTGACCGAATTTTAGATGCTGTCCCCGAAAAAGAAGACCTTGATCTCGCCTTCTTTGCCACTCCTGACATCCTGGAAACGGTTCTGAAACCGGGAACGCCGTCTGGGGCGATAATTTTGCATACTCTCTTCTCCCAAATTGGGAATAGCCGTCTACTCGAAGAGGTTTCTTCTGATCAATTTGAAATTATCGGCACTCCTGAATCATTAGGGCGAGGAGGTAGCTTAGTTGTGCATAAGCAGTACGACTCACAACAGCAAACCTTTTTTATTCAGTGGCAGGTAAAGGGCATACATTATGATCAAGCGGCTTCAACCACAACCGCTGATATTTTTATCGATATCGCAGAGGATCAACAGTCAGTTCACAAACAGGTTGAATACTTGATATCAAGCATAAATATGCCGATTCAGCAGCATATTTATACTAATTTGCCGGAAAAATCCAGCCTACACCAGCAGAATCCCTATCATCTGTTGGTACTTCATCATCGCACCCATGAAGTGGTGATGACGTTACAAACCCTAGAGGCATTAGGATTTACCATTGATGCCTTTATTGGCATTCCCTATGGTGAAAGCAATTGGCCCACCATGAGGATGTTAGATTATGTGTCGAGTCAAAGCTATCGATGTTTACGCATGATTCAACATCCGATTGAACCGACGCAATACCGATTTGACTTTAAGCAATCCTCTTTTCTTTTGAGTGCGGATGAAGGGTTGTTTACCGACTTATATAACGACTCGAACGTGAATCGGGACTATATGAGTGCAATGACAACCTTAGTGGAAACCGAACTGGTTCGCAGTGTTCAACGATGTCTCCAAGAAAAGACCAAATTTTTGATTTATGAAGATGGCGGATATGCCATCCCTCTGATTTATCAAATTTATAACGATTCCAGCCATCCTTGGCATTCCCTGTTCAAACAAGCTGTGGATGAAAGGATAATAGTTGGTGCCGTTGAAGTGACAGGGGCTGGAGAACGCAGAGACTTGGCAGCAATTGAATCGAATCAAGGAAAAGCCTTGCTGCCGGTACTCTCAACCGCACGGGATGACATCAAAACTATTTTTGAGGCAAAAGGAGTTTCACAAGCAATTATTGACTCCACGTCAACGGCATTAGGTCGATTAGGATTGCCCACATTTGAAACCCGTAAAGTGGCAGTTATTGGTGGCAATGGGGCAATCGGTACTCGACTGGTTGAAGAATTGACCGAAATGCAGAATAGCACCAGTAATGTGTTTGCCATAGATATTGTCGATCACGCCTTTTATCGAGAAATTGACAGCGAAAGGTTTCCCTATGCAGCCATAAAAGTTGATTACTTAAACTTGGGTCGATATGTTGTGGAAGACAACTGTTTACCTGTGATTATCGATTTGTCGTTTGGCAATCGTAGTCTGCACCTATACAACCAGACGCTGGAGAAATCCGTGCGCGAGTTCTTTTCAGTCTCTTCCCCCTACGCCTCCTTTACGGAATTAGTCTTTACCAATTCTTTCCCACATCCAGACATTTCCTTGGAGATGCTATGGCAAGAACTGGACAGATTGAATCAGTTATGGGATTCTATCAGACAGGAGTCTGGGTATGTGGCAGAGAAAATGGAATTTTTGCCCAATGGACAAGGGATGATTCAATTCTTTAGTAACGGCAATTTATCCAAAAAAGTCACGTTATTAGTCTCAGAACAGGTACTCTCGTTCAAAAAAGTGACGCGCCTGATTCAGAACCATGTTGATACCATAATTGGGATGACGGGGTTACCTGTATTTGATGAGTATGACATCAATGCGTTTTTAACCCGAAATAACAATGGAAATCCGGTTGATGAACTTGTCCTGGTTAGTGGTTCATCCAAGGATTATGAATTCAAAAAAGCAATAGCTTTTCTGGATGAGTTGTTAGCGGTTCTTTCCGAAAAGACGATAGATATTCAGCAACAGTTGACCGGGTATACGAGGTGTTATGAACAACAGATGTGCTTTATCGCCGACGATGACATGGATATGATCCGTCAAGTTTTGGCTTCTGGGAAAACACCTGATGCTATTGTCGCCCAACTTAAACAATATCCTGAATTGCTCAAGATTAGTGGATTGAAAGATGCCCAGCCTGATACCTGGGCGTCTGGTTTCGCGGCATGGATTCGGCGTAAGATTAAAAGCAGTCTTTCAATTCGTAAATCCATTCACCAGGATATTGGTACAATCTATCATATTCAGTTTAACGGGCAGTCGAAACGATTAGTCCTGTTAGCCGATGGCTTTGTGATCAACTTTTTTGCCAAACATGAGAAAGGCGTAAAAACTGAATATATTGATCCCATTGTCACGATGCAACTGCTAGGATTAGTGAAACTGGCGACGACGGAAAAAGCAATAGAACCCGGAGTTTATCGCATGGCGCAACAGATCAAAGCTGAGGATATCAATCTGTTTTGGCAGGCACTTGATGATAAGAGCCGCCCGATACAATTTTAGCCTCGTAGGTTGGGTTAAGGAACGAAACCCAACAGGCTAACGATGGTGTTGGGTTTCGCTTTCGCTCTACCCAACCTACTTACTACTTGCTACATTTTGAAGTTCGGAGTCTGGGATGTATAATAGGGCAACGAGTAGCTGAAACATAGATTCTGTCTAATCAGCTCTTGGATAATAGAGTAGAGGGAAAATTGACATAATGGTTAGAGTGTTTACAAGTTTTGTTATCAATGCTCCTATTGATAACGTATGGATGAAGATCAGAGATTTTAATGCTCTGCCTAACTGGCATCCAGCTATTGCTAACAGTTTCATAGAAGATGGTGAGCCCAGCGATAAAGTTAACTGTATTCGTCATTTCAATCTCAAAGTAAGGGGGTACTATTCGCGAAAAGCTATTGGCTCTCAGCGACTTAGATTATTTATTCTCCTACTCAATTCTAGAATCACCCATGCCCTTAAAGAACTATGTGGCAACATTGCAGCTTAAACCAATCACAGATGGAGATTTAACTTATGCTGAATGGACCGCCCTATTTGACTGTGATATCCAAGCCGAAAAGAATCTGGTTAAATTAATAGGTGATGGTGTTTTTTCGACAGGTTTCAACTCATTGAACCAGATATTTAGGGAATAGGGAGAATTGCTAACATAAGAGATGCACGGGATGGGAGCGAGAGGCTAAAACTCGATAAACTAGAAGAAGTGTAAAGTGACGCAAGGCGGTTACAAGGCGGATTTTGGATCAAGGGTTTTGATGATGCCAAAATGCTCAGGCATTGCATTGCCGTGCCCCTACAGATAAAATTATGATTTCTAAAGAGAAACTCTATGTCAACCAAAAACGCTAGCTATTGGATTGAAAAGCTTGGACTTGAAAAACATCCAGAAGGAGGGTACTACAAGGAGACTTATCGTTGTGAGCAAGAAATACCTCACGAAAATCTACCCAAACGATTTGAAGGTTCTCGGAATGCGGCAACCGCCATCTATTTTTTATTAGAGGGAACTGATTTTTCGGCGCTGCATCGCCTCGATTCCGATGAGTTATGGCATTTTTATGCCGGGAGTTCATTAACCGTTCATGTGATTGAGGAATCGGGAAACTATTGTGCGATCAAACTCGGTGATAATTTTGACGAGGGTGAGGTGTTTCAAGCCTTAGTCAAAGCGGGATGTTGGTTTGGCTCGACGGTGAATGATCCGCAATCTTATGCACTGGTGGGCTGTACCGTACATCCCGGTTTTGATTTTAATGATTTTGAGTTGGCTAAACGAGAGGAATTAACTAAGCTTTATCCTCAACATCAGTCTCTGATTGAGAAAATGACACGAATTTGATAATTTTAGAGGCTACAATTTATCTAGATTCTCAGACTCTTCCGGAATAGGGAGTTGTTTTGATTTAGCCACATCGGTTAGGGACACGGCATTGCCGTGCCCCTACCTACCGTATCCCCTAAGGTTTCCAATTCTCACAAAAAACATAAGCCGGATTTGGTATTACAGGTCAATTTCATCACCAATTAGTTGGACGTTCCCTTTTTGGCTTAATTTATATTTGATCACAAGTGCGATCGCATCCAGACAAATTCTACAACCTCATGGTCAGTCCCAATACCGTCGTTTTACCCCAACCTCAACCTCACGCCATCCAGGGAAATTATCCCTTAAGTGTCGCCCCGATGATGGATCGCACAGATCGCCATTTTCGGTATTTCATGCGCCAGATTACCCGCCGCACTCTCCTCTATACCGAGATGGTGACCAGTGCAGCTATTATACATGGCGATCGCGAACACCTGTTGGGTTTTTTCCCCCAAGAGAAACCCTTGGTGTTGCAAGTGGGGGGAGATAATCCCCTAGAACTCGCCGAATGCGCCCGAATTGCCCAAGGGATGGGGTATGACCAGATTAATCTTAACGTAGGATGTCCGAGCGATCGCGTCCAAAATGGGAACTTTGGTGCTTGTCTGATGGCGCAACCGGAACGGGTAGCGCGGGGGGTGGAAGCGATGATTAAAGCGGTTACAATACCTGTTACCGTCAAGCATCGGATTGGTATTGATGAGTGCGATCGCTATGAGGATATGGCAAACTTTGTCCGTATTGTTTCAGCAGCCGGATGTCAGCATTTTAGCGTTCATGCGCGGAAAGCTTGGTTACAGGGATTAAGTCCCAAGGAAAATCGCACAGTTCCCCCCTTACGTTATAACGATGTGCATCGCCTCAAGCAAGAATTTCCCCAGTTATTTATTGAAATTAACGGCGGATTTACCAGTTTAGAACAGGTACAGGAACAGTTAAAATTTGTAGATGCGGTAATGATTGGACGCGCCGCTTACGATCATCCTTATCTGTTCGCTCAAGCCGATTGTCAGATATTTGGGGAGGAAGATATAGCGCCAACTCGCCATCAGGTTGCGGAAGGGATGTTAGATTATATTGATTATTGGGTGGCAAAAGGACTGAAGCTGAATAAAATTACCCGCCATATCCTGCAATTATTTTCTGGACAACCCGGAAGTCGTGCTTGGAAGCGACATTTAACCGAAAAATCTTGTATTACGGGTGCAGGTTCTGATGTAGTGCGGGAAGCATTGGCGAAAGTACCTGACTTGTCCCTGAGTGTTAGATGAAACTGAAAGAGATTGTTAATCGTCTGGCTATTGATCCGCGTAAGCTAACAGAGTACGCTCTGAATCCAGATAATCCCGTAGGCAAAGACAAAGCGATAGTATTTCAAAATCGTTTAGGATTTAGTAAAGAGAACTACAATTCACTGTTAGAGCAAATTGCCAATCAAGCACTTGATGCCGAGGTCATACTGGGTCGCAATGATCAACATGGTCAGCGCTATAGTGTAGATATTTTAATTCTTGGAACAGAAGGTCAGCCGGAGATTGTTCGGACAGGATGGATTGTAGAACCTAATAGTGATTCAGCGAGATTAGTAACGCTTTATGTGAGGAAACGTCCATGATTGAATCCGAGTTATTTGATGGAATTAAGTTACTGGTAAATTTGCCTGAACACAATCTTTACTCTGGTATGCAAGGGGCGATTGTAGAATGTTACTCCGATAAGGCTTATGAGGTAGAATTTACCAATCCGGATGGTGAATCCATCGCCTTGTGTACACTGTCACCTGAGCAATTTATTGTGGTATGGAAAGCAAAGACTAAAACCTGGCTATCAGTAGCAGAACAAGTGGCGGCGATCGTAAATCGCTTGTCTGAGGAACGCCGACAGGAAGTGTTAGATTTTGCTCACTTTTTGTGTCAACGGTAGTTACGGGATAGATTGATTGACTTCTCCCCCGGTTAAACTTGCCCTCGAACGAAGTGAAGGGACGCGGGGGATTCTAAGAGGATACTACGGGACGAACTAAAGCCGCGTCCCTTCGTTTTGCTCGTCTTCTTAGAGTTCCAGAGAAAAACCCTGGA
>NZ_JAVKEW010000265.1:0-14443 GCF_040226375.1 Coleofasciculus sp. G2-EDA-02
AAAAAAGGGGTTCTAGATATTAAGTGATATTCTAGTTGACTTCGGGTAGGACATAATTGTGTAAGACCTAATTAGAGGTGACTCGAAAGGGCGATGATTAGCTCAAGAATCTCCCGCGTTTTAACCGGGAGAGTGTCAAAGCAAGGGGAATAGGGAGTCTACACTCATCCTAACTGACACTCGCGATCGCGATCGAGTTCCATCGTCCTCACTGATTGGTCTTATGTCTTATGTCTTATGTCTTATGTTAAAGAAGGGGTTTCATCCCCCGCTTGAAAAGACGGGGGCTTTCACCATCGCTTTTCGGTAATTTTATTTCTTCATACATAATTTATCATAATTCAGGTCAGATGGTAATTGGCGAATCTACATAAATCGTCGGTTCATTCATCTTAAAATTAATTCCATAAGCCAATAATTGTTTGGAAATTTTTTCGTTAGCAAGTTCCAATAGGCGCTTACGTAATTGAATTGAATTTTCACTTGATCCCAGAATAAAAAACGTTACTCTAGCCCGGGTAGTTTTTTCTTCCAACGAGGGAATTAAAGTAATATTTGTACTTCCCGGATCGATACCGAATAAAGCGTTCGTACTTTCGGTAATAATTTGCTGAACTAAAGCTTTTTCTCGTTCTTCCAAAAGTTGAGCAAAATCCAAATAGAGTAACACCATCACTTTCTTCCCTCGGGTGACATTTTCGATTTCCCAATTTGCCATCGTTGAGTTAGGAACAATCAAAAGTGTGCTTTTAGCCGCCGTGCGAATTTTTGTAGACCGCAAGCCAATCGATTCAACGCGACCAAACACCTCATTAGGTAAACGAATATATTCTCCCGGAATAAACGGACGGTCTAAATAAAGGACAATTGTACCCAAAAGCTGTTCCAATGTCTTTTGTGCCGCAAACGCGATCGCAATACCGCCAATCCCAAAACTAGCGAGTAAGCCGACTAAATTGACTTCCTGGCTTTGAGCAAATGCGACCACAGCAATAAACCCAATAATTACATTAGCTAGAGTCTCAAACACAAGAAGCAATTCATCAACTTCTCGTCCGAGTTTCCGCACTAATCCTATCCCATACACTCGCACAAACTGGCGAAATAAGCGAGAGGCTAACCAAGCCACACTCACGGTTACGGCTAAATCCATAAATGGAAGCATGAAGTTATACAACCCTGGATACTCTCCCAGCCAAGCCAGTGAGAATGAGAGTAGGATTAAGGTGCCAGCAAATTTGAAAGCTTTTTGGAGTGGGTCAATCAAATTATCATAAATTTCCTTTCCCTGCTTAATTGAAAATCGGTGGATAATCCAGCTAACCAGAATCGGAGTATATCGACCCGCCAAAATAGAAAGGAGAGCAAATATTAAGAAAAGAACATAGTTAGGCAAATTTAAGGAGTAAATAAATTGAGAAACATCACTAATTCTGTTGGTTATATCAGTTAAATTCATCGGCTAGTACTGCTATTTGGGAAGTCGGAATTCCTATACAGACACGACAGGTCACGTCTGTATTTTACTACAGGAGCTAAATGCTCACTTACAAGTTCCCCTGAGTAGCCCGCACCTGCCCCTACAGTATAACTTTTGACCCGGCACGACCTTTGAGGGCAAGCTTTTGACTTCCCAGGTTACGGTACTAGATTGTAATGGGTGAATCCACATTAATGGTTTGTTCTTCAATATCAAAGGAAATCCCATATTCTTTAAGTTGCTTGGCGATATTTTGTTTAGCAATATCGAGGAGTTGACGCCGCAATTCCATAGAAAACTCACCGGAACCCAAGATAAAAAAGTTAATTTGGGCTTGAGTCATTGCCGGAGATCCATCTTGGATGATATCTTTAAATGTGACGTCTGTACTGCGAGAGTCAATCCCAAAGATATCAATTGTGCTTTCTAAGATAACTTGGCGGATCAGCGATTTTTCTTGGTCTGGTATCGGACGATAGAAAATTAATGAGATAATCGAAATCACCTTTTTAGCGCCCGTGAAGTTTTCGATACTGACCTGAGTCAGAGAACTATTGGGAATCACCATTAATGTTCCTTTACCAGAGGTACGGATTTTGGTAGACCGCAGTCCAATGGATTCGACTCTGCCAAAGGTGCCATCGGGTAGACCAATATAATCATCGACGACAAAGGGACGGTCGATATAAATCACAATACCACCGAGTAATTGTTCCAGGGTTTTTTGTGCCGCAAAAGCCACAGCAAAGCCGCCAATTCCCAAACTTGCCAACAAGCCCAAAATATTGATTTGATGGGTTTGAGCAAATATAATGATAATGATGACAATGACCAGTAAATTGACAATCAGTTTGGAAAGGAGTAGGAGTTCACTATTCACCTTTCGTCCACTTTGCAGGGTGGCATTTAAAAGATAGGCATCAAAAAATCGCTTGAATAACCGAGAGCCTAACAAAGTCGCGGTAATCGCTAAGGCGAGACTGATGGGGAGTTCAATCAACTTGATAAACTCCCGTTTGGCATAGGCGAGAAAAATAATATCGGTTAAGGTTAGACTCAGGGTTAGACCGAGTAATTCTTTTTCGGGTTGAATCACCTTGGGATAGAGATCCTTGAACCCCTCAAAGGCTGAACCCAGCCAGCGAAAGGCAAAGGAACCGCCCGCGATCGCGAAAATCCCGGCAAGTCCGAGTAAAATTAATGTTTTCAGGGTATCGAAATCCAGGAGTCCTGGTAAGGCATCCAGCATTCTAGTCTCCAATTTCAGCAATTAGCCGTGTTAGACTATTATGGCGCGGAGTATGGGTTTGGTTACCAAACCCCTACTGTTTGGTTACCAAACCCCTACTGTTTGGTTACCAAACCCCTACGGCGATAACCACCATAACACGGGTCGCTGATTTAATTGGTGCAAGGGGTTTTGCCTCTATTGAAAACTCAAAACGAGTTATAAAGACAATTGCGATAAGCATCGTAGGGAACAAATGTCAAGGGTGGAAAAACTAATCCACCGGTGTCTAAGATATAGGTTAAGGTATCGGGTGTTAGACGACAGCCTAAAAGTAGATTCAACCCTGTTTAGCTTTGACTGGGTAAAACATTGGGAATCTCTTGATTCATTTGGAGTTTTCCAATCGCGTCTTTAATCACATCGAGCAAATGCTGATTTCCCTGCTGCTGCGCTAATTGAACCGCTTGTTGCAAATCCGCGATCGCTTCTTTTTTTTGCCTCAGTTTAGTCTGAGCCAGCCCCCGATTATAATACGCTTCAATATGGTTAGGGCAAATTGTCAATACTTGGTCATAATTCTTGATCGCCTCTTTATACTTTTGCAGCGCATAGTAGGCATTGCCTCTATTATTATAGGCTTCATAATTTTGATTATCCACAGCAATGGCTTTAGCATAACTGCCAATCGCTTTAACAAAATCATTTAAATAGTAATATCCATTACCTCGATTATTATAGGCTTGAGCATAGCTAGGATTTATCTCAATTGCTTTGTCGTAGCTTTCAATGGCTTTCTTATATTGATTTAAGGCGATATAGGTATTTCCTAGATTGTTATAACTTTCGGCATAGTCAGGATTAATTTCAATTGCCCGCTTAAAATCCTCCAGAGCTTGTTGATACTGGCTTAACTTATAGTGGGCATTGCCTCGATTATAGTAAGCCCGCTCATAGTTAGTATCCAGTTGAATCGCTTGAGTATAATCGGCAATCGCTTCCTCATAACTCTCTAAGAGATAGTAAGTATTACCTCGATTATTATAAACTTGCGTGTAGCCAGGATTAAGTTTCAGTGCATCATCATAATTTTGCAGGACTTCTTGATAATCTTTTAGAGCAAAAAAGCAATTTCCGCGATTGTAATAAGACAGGGCTAAATTGGGATAAATTTCAATAGCTTTACTGTAAAATTCAATCGCTTTATCGTACTGCCTTTTTTGATAAAAACTTTCCCCTTCTTGATTATAATTAAAAGCAAGATTTCTCTTGTATTCTAAAACAGCAGGTAAAATCAATCCTAAAATAATCATTAGCCCAAAACCGCTTACTATGAAAACTATAATTATCCCGCCGATCTTGAGGATTTTGACAATAATTTTCAACTTATTATTTAGCTCCCTTTATTCTGAAATACAACTTTAAGCAACTTTTCTCACTTTACGAATCAGCACGATTTCTTCTTCGCGTCGAACGATAGTGCAGACTGGAGTCACACAAACAATATCTGTGGCAGGATCACGTCCAAAAGCATCAAAGCTTAGGGATTTAAGGGGAACAATATAGCCTGAACCATTGGGATTTTGTGCATTCATAGTCTAAAGCCTTATTCTTCAAATTTTGAACATTTGCTATGTTCCTACTATAGCAACTTAACATTGAAAGATCAAATTCCTAAGATACAGTTCACAAATTGACAATGGATAATGAACAATGGATAATGACCTCTCATTAAAAGAAGAGGATTGAAATCAAGGAAAATCTTTTTTAATTTTTTCGTAAACGAAGAGGTCTTAGACCCAATTAATCAATTGTCAATTATCAATTATTAATTATCCATTGATAAAGTATATTCACCAACATCTTGCCGAAAACTTATGGAAGTTAGTCTCAGCAGCTTTAGGATAAAAAATTAATCGTACTAATTGCATTGCTATCCCTAGATGGAGTCGGATATAGCGCAAGATTACGGAGGATTGGGATTAATTTTAATTCCATTTTCTAGAGGAATTTTATACCACAGAACCCGATACAGGTCTAAGGGTTGAGATTTTCCTTTTACCCGCATCGGCGGCATTTTTTCCACAGGAATTGTTCGATCATTGAGTTGATCTAAGGTACTTTGAGCGATTAAAATTTCATTAGGTTTTGCTAAATTACAAATACGACTTGTCACATTAGTGGTATCACCAATCGTAGCATACTGAATCAGTTTAGCTGAACCGATATTTCCCGCCGCAACTTTCCCTGTATTTAACCCGATATGAATTTGAATGGGTCGTCTTTTGCGTTGAACCCACACTTGATTTAAACGGCGAACTGCCCATTGCATATCAATAGCGGCTCTTACAGCTAAATCTACATCATTGGGTTTGCGATAGGGAGCGCCCCAAACGGCTAGCAATGCATCACCAATATATTTTTCTAATGTTCCTTCATAAGGGAAAACAATCTCCTCAACCATCACCTGAAAATACTCATTGAGCATTTCAATAATTTGCCGGGGTTCCATTTGAGACGACATTTTAGTAAAGTTACTAATATCAGCAAACAAAGCCGTAACTTCCGTATCAACGATTTCTAAATTGCCTTCCTCCCGCAGCTTACGACTCACCGTTCGCGGAAAGAACCGTTCCAGTTTATCCCGCATCACCGCCTCCGCCTGCATCTTGGTATAAAGGCGGGAATTTTCGATCGCGATCGCGGCTTGATTTGCCAGACAGGTTAAGAACTCCAAATCTTCATCAGAATAGATATCCGTCATGGATAAATTATCCACATACAAAACGCCGATGACGGTATCTCGCGGTTTGAGAGGAACACACATCGCCGCGTGAATCCCTTGTTTGAGAATCGAAACCGAATCATTAAACAAGGTATCAATTCGGGCATCATCCGTTAAAATAGCATTGCCTTGAGTGCGAACAAAATTAGTAATATATTTACTGTAAAACTGAGTATTTTCTGGACTCTCGAATTGCAATTTAACCGCTTTCTGTTCAAGTTGACCAGTTTTTTCATCAACCATCAAAATAGTTGCCCGATCAACCTGCATGATCTCAAATAACAGATCCAGAATTTTTTGCATCAGTCGGTCGGGTTTTTCGGGAGAGGAAAGTTGTTTGCTCACCTCTAGCAAAATTTGTAATTTACTAACCGCTCGCTGCTGGACATCTTGGTTTCGTAGTTTTAGAACCGAGTGTTCAGCTTGATCCGGTTGCAGTAAATCTCGCATCGTGATCCGAGTTTGCTCAGGTGCGACTTGTCTGAGAATCGAAAAATTCGAGGTATCGTCATTGAATGATTTTTGTCGAGGGGGGGGAATGGTTTTCACAAATTTGAAAAACACACTACCAAAGCGAATTAAGTCTCCATCCTTCAGTTGGCATTCCTCAATTTTACACTCGTTAACAAACGTGCCATTGAGACTTTGTAGATCCTTGAGTGTAGCACTGTCGGGGGTAAGGATAATTTCGGCATGGTGACGGGAGAGATACCCATGGAGTATAACGATAGTATTATCGTCCTCACGCCCGATGGTATTGACACCAAGCTTCAATTGATAAACTTTTTTATTAGGAGTATCGGGATCGTAAATTAAGTAGGACACGCCCCACCCTCACCCTTATGATCATTTTCATTCACGATAGCGAATGCTGGGGATTGGCTCCCAGTCCCTTGCTGTCAATTTCCCGCCTGAGGCTTCAGATACACTAGAAAAGATTGGCAATCGGGACTTTATGAAAATCGCCGAGAAAACCCCGTCGCCTTGTGCGTGGGGCTGTTGACCCACAACTCTAGATAAATCAGCATGGCGCGATCGCTCACATACACTCAAGCACCTTGGAGAGAAACCTATACTGAAATTATTGATGTTCGCAGTCCCAGTGAGTTTGCTGAGGATCATCTGCCAAACGCCATCAACCTACCCGTCCTCAATGATGAACAACGGGCGAAAGTTGGAACCCTTTACAAACAAGTCTCCCCTTTCCCAGCCCGAAAACTTGGCGCCGCCCTCGTTGCTCGCAACATAGCTCAACATCTTGAGTCTCACTTTGCCTCTAAAGAAAAAAACTATCATCCTCTGGTGTACTGCTGGCGTGGCGGTCAACGTTCTCATAGTCTGGCTGGCGTCTTAAACCAAATTGGCTGGCGAGTTACCGTTATCGAGGGCGGCTATAAAACCTACCGCACTTATGTGCGCCAACAACTCGAAACGTTACCGCCCCAGTTGACGTTTCAGGTGTTATCCGGTTTGACGGGTAGCGGAAAAACCTATATCTTACACCAGTTAGCTCAACGCGGCGTCCAAGTCTTTGATTTAGAAGGCTTGGCAAATCATCGGGGTTCCCTATTGGGTCAACAGTGGCAAAATCAACCGACACCTCAACCGGCGCAAAAATATTTTGAATCCTTACTGCTGTTGGAATTACAACGCTTTGACCCCAGTCAGCCGATTTGGGTTGAAGCCGAAAGTAATAAAATTGGACAGCGTTATTTGCCCCCCTCCCTTTGGCAACAAATAAAGCAGGCGAACTGTATTGAAATTCAACTCCCTCAAACGCTTAGAATCGAACGGCTGCTGCAAGAATATCCCCACTTCATCACCCATCCTGACGTATTGAAACGCAAGCTAGTCTATTTGAAATCGCGCTACGGTGGGCAAAAAATTCAGCACTGGTATCGTTTAATTGATACCGAACAATGGCATACATTAGTTGGAGAATTGCTCAGTCACCACTATGACCCAGCCTACCGTCGTTCCATTGGGCATCTGTACCAAGACGCCTCACGTATTATAGAGATTGATCAGGTATCGGATACTACTGTAGCAGCGTTGCTTGAGTCGGTTGAGTAATGAGGGCAGGTATGGAAGTATGTCAGGGACAGCATAAAATATATTAAATAAATATTGATAAATAAAGGAGTAAAGTATGAGATTTATCAGCCCAAAAGTAGATTATGCTTTCAAGAAAATATTTGGTTCAGAACAAAGCAAAGAGATATTAATCAGCTTTCTGAATGCTATTGTTTATGAGGGAGAACAAGTCATTAAAGACTTAACCATCGTCAACCCCTACAATCCCGGTCAGACACTCAGCTTAAAAGACACCTATTTAGATGTTAAAGCAGTTTTAGCTGATGGCTCTATTGTGGTAATAGAAATGCAAGTCGCATCAATGGCTGCTTTCAACAAAAGGGTGGCTTATAACTTGGCAAAAGCTTATGCCAATCAGCTAGTCAAAGGAGAAGATTACCCCCGGCTTAATCCAGCCATGGCAGTTACTATTACAGATTTTATTCTCTTTGAACAAACAGAGGATGTCATTAATAAATTTGTGTTTCAGGAGAGAGAGAAAAAATTTGAAATTCTCAATCAGGAATTACAGCTAATCTTTGTCGAATTACCTAAATTTAAGAAAACTCTCTCAGAGTTAAACAGTTTGACAGATAAGTGGATTTATTTTCTGCGAGAAGCTGCGATGTTGGAGGATATCCCTGAGAGTTTAGGAGAAGTATCGGAAATAAAATCTGCCTTAAACCTGGCTAACCAAGCCAATATGACAGTCAGCTTAAAGCAAGAGGAGGCGATTGAAATCGCTGCTACACAAACAAAGTCCGCCTGCGCGGACTAGATTATAAAGGGGTAGCTAACCCGGTTTTGGTATCATTTGGTAGAGACGTTGCATGCAACGTCTCTACAACATGGTTATATTAACGCTGCAAAATTAAGGCATCCACTCCAGTATAATCCCGACTCGACTATCTTTTTCTTCTGTCGAGTTTTGCTTCTGAATATCGGTGGATAAGCGCAAGTCTGGGGTAACCGCATACCCAACCGACAAGGTGGTTAAACCGACTTCATCATCACTCCCTGGGGATACAAAACTTTGGGTTAAAGATATATCAGCCGCACCTGTGCGAGATAAAACTAACTGCAATTTCACACCAAGATTTACACCGTCTGTGGTATAATTATTTGACTCCAGATAGCGATAACCCACCAGGGGAGCGACATTCAGATAATTTCCCAAAGGACGCAAATAGTACCGCAAGTCTACACCATAAGCTTCGCGATCGCGATTAAATGAGGTGTGATAATCCCCACTGACGGTGAAACCGCTACGATTGATAAATATATCTTCCACACCGATATTCAATCCCCCCGCTTGTCCGGTTGAGGGAAACTGGGAATAGCCGAACCGGAAGCGGGTGCGAAAACTGGGGTCATGGCGTATTTCCTCTAAAATATTGGGTACGTCTTGTAACCAGCGTTGTAATACGGGACTATTCTCAATAATCTCTGGATTTAACTCCAATTCCTGGGCGGCTGAGTTTGATGAGGCTTCAGATTGAGCCGTCAGGTTTATTTCCGGAATTGGGGTTGGAATTGTGTCTAACGTTTGGCAATAGGAGTCACCCCAACTGGGTACAAATATCCATAGGAAACCTAAACCCAATTGCCAACATTTTTTCGGAAAATAGTTAAATGGGACTAAGGAATAGGAACTCGGAAAGACATGGTTGGCGAATTCTGGTTGGCTCATATCAAAGGAGTGGGGGCGGAGTTATTGGGGTGTAGGGGCGGGTTTTACTGATCACGTTTTGAAGACAACCCTTAGCGTAACTAAACCCGCCCTTATTTTACCCCCCAATATTTCCCCCCTTTCAAAGCTATGCATTAGTCACATCTTTCTTAACAATCCACAAGTCTTATGATGTCTGGGTTGGGGAGAAATGCTTAATATAGCTTAAACAATATGGCTAGATCCAGTCATCGGGCTTGGGGGGTTGTTTTTTGTGCAAAGGGTTCATAGCCCAAGGGGTTCACAGTGATAGGGACGTTCTGGTAGAAGCTTGTCACTCACCATCCAGCTACTCATCCACAGCGACAGTGGTTCCCGTTGGAGGACAGAGGAATGCGGGAGCTTCTGTTGCAAGGGGAGAGAAGGGGTTAGGGGATGAGAAAGAAGTCATAAACGCTATACTCTCATTAGTTTCAAGCTAAAGTTGAGAAAAATGTTCATTAAGAGTCCCCACAGATGGTGGTTCAACGGTAAAACAAGCGTAAGTCCTGAATATTCAGTTCAATGCTGCCTCTGGATATAACTGTTATGGAGCCGTGGTTAAAATTACTTCTGCAATGGGCTATCCCTGTTTTTAAGACCCTAGTCTATCTGAAAACGACCAATCAATTCAATGGTATACCCTTAAACGAGAAACCAACATCTGAACCCAAGCCTCTTATCTTACCCTATCAGGCGGTCGATGAACCCCCTCAAGGGGAAAAACTGATGGCAATGGGGCAACATTTTGCTAACAAACTGCCAGATGTGATCCAAGCTTTCGCGCAAACCTTGGACGAAACGGATCACCTAGAAAAGCAGCGCTTCCAGCAACAGAAAGCCCTTCAGCAACAACTCGTCGCCGAACATCGCGAAACCCTACTCAAACTCGCCGCCTATCAACGGGAAACCACCCTCGAGTTACCGGAAGTCCATAAAATCCTCGATCATTGGCCCCTACGCCTCTTTCCCTCCCAACTGCTAGAACCTCATCGCCCCAATCGCCCGATTCCCCTGCGAATTTTTATTGCCCCTCCCCAGGTTCAGTTTGAACGTTTTGGCGAGATGAACTCACAAGTACCAGATATTGAACTGGGTTTGGCGCAACGACTGCGAGAATTCTTAAGTCAACATTATCCCTTACACTCTCAAGTGAGACCCACTGAATTTTTAGGGGGGGCGTGGGAGAGTAAGCGGTTTCATAGTGAATCGAGTATTAAGGCGCTTTTTAGTCTGTTGAAATCTGAGCCAACCTTAATTCTAGAGTCGGAAATTGATGGCGATTTTATGATTTTTCGCCTCGCCTATTGGGGTTTAGGACAGGACAGTTATTGCTATTCAACCTTATGTAAGCTATCCTATCGGGATTTTATCTATGAATCAGCAAAAGTCCGGGCGCTGAAATGGAAAACCACACGAGATAAACTATTGGCATTGGGAAAGAGTATTGAGGATATTAATGCCAAAGGGGGTGACAATGCGATTAATTTAGCTTACCTGGAAGAAGCCGAGGAATTGCAACAAGCTGGAATTGATCCGCGTGAATTGATTTTCCCCTATAAAGTGAACCGTGGCGACTGGGACAACTTCTGCCAGTTTTTAAGTACCTGTCACTGTTTAGTTGCTGGCTGGGTGTCAGATATTCATCATTTGGTTCACTCGGATGTATCGCCGCTGTTGCCAGAATTATTACCACCATTGATTGCGGAAGTTTCTGATCCCGATTTAGTTCAAGTGGTGATGCAAACCACCCTTTCAATTTACCAAGAGGTGTTACAGTCCCTCGTCAGGGAACGCCCCTACTGGGAACCGGAACTAAGTTTAAAACTAGCACAGAGTTTAAGCTGTTTACCCGATAAATCCTGGGCAACGACACAGATTAAGTCCTCTGTGAAAGCGTGGTTGCAACAACGGAAACAGCCGCATCTAGAAGGCTTGCAGGCATTTGAGGCGATGGGATTGGTATTAACACAACAGGATCAAAACTATTGCCAGATGCTGCAATCCTGTTTAGCCGCCGTGGGAGATGAACAGGGGGCAAATCAAGTTCAGGAATTATTAGAGGCGATCGCATCCCCTCAACAGCCGCAGACCTGTGCTAATTTGATCTTAGCCTCTACGTTCACGGGACTCAGTGGCAAAGTAAGCGCGATCGCTATTCATCCCAATGGACGCACCCTGTTAAGTTGTGGGGGTGATAGTACAATTAAGATTTGGGATATTATCAGCCTGAATTCGACACCCATTCAGCAATTAAATGGGCATTCAGGTGGGGTTTTGACACTTACCCTTAGCCTCGATGGGCAGATTTTAACCAGTAGCGATCAGTCGAAAAATCGCAGTTATATCAAAATCTGGAATCTACACCATGGCAAACTGCTGTGGACGCTTTCTGGACATCGCAAGCAGATTCATTCCCTAGCGATTAGTCCGGATAATCAAACCATTGCTAGTGGTTCGCACAAAATCAAATTATGGAACTTAAACACTGGTGAACCCTTCCGCACCTTATTTGGGCATAAAGAATGGGTGTATTCCCTGGTGATTAGTCCAGATGGTCAAACTTTAGTTAGTGGAAGTGGGGATAAAACGGTTAAAATTTGGAAATTGGCGACAGGAGAACTATTGCGGACGCTAAGTGGACATAAAGCCAGTGTGAGGGCGGTGGCGATTAGTCCAGATGGGCAAACGATTGTTAGTGGAAGTGAGGATAAGACGATTAAGTTATGGGATTTTGAAACCGGGAAACTTTTGGCTACACTAACAGATCATACAGGAGCGGTGTATGCGATCGCGCTGAGTCCAGATGGTGAATATCTGATCAGTGGGAGTGAGGACAAGACAATTAAGGTTTGGCATCTGCATCGGGGAGAACTCATGCAAACCCTAGAGGATCATACCGCCCCAGTATACGCCCTTGCCATTGGTGCTGATGGACTCCTAGCCAGTGGGAGTGAGGATCAGACGATTAAACTGTGGCGTCCCTTGTAGAGACGCGCCATGGCGCGTCTGTAGGCGCACGGCAGTGTTCATCCGTGTCAACTTAAGGCTGAAACCCTTACTTAATAAGAGATCCCCCCTAGCCCCCCTTTTTGATCCCCCTTCCGTCCCCCTTAAAAAGGGGGAGACCAACCGTTGAGGCTTTCGATCAACTGCTGAATAAATAGCTTCGCGAAAGTAGATTGTTCCAAAGGATTTATCCTCAATTGTAGGGAAAAATTTAGCCAAATTGTAGGGGCGGGTTTAGGGATTAAATTCAGCTATTCAGAAATAAATGAACAACAAAACCCGCCCTGATTAAGTTATCTCTCACCGCTAGGGCTGAGTTTCCCTTACTACAAGCCGAATCTAATTTATCAAATACGTTAGATCAGGACACGATAGTATCGTGTCCCTACCGAATTAATCACCCCTAAGCTGCGGTAGGGAAAAATGGGTAGTTAACCTGAATTTGGTATAACAAGTTGTCAATATACTCAGAGGTTAACGTAGTTCAACAGCAATATCGACTGGGAGAGTTAATTGTTTCACCGATATTGCCCAGGTTAGCGTTTAAACTTTAAGTTGGGGCAATTGCACGCATTCAAAATCAATGGGCAAACTGACTCTACCTAAGCTAGAACGACACCTGTTTTCGGCGGCGGATATCCTGCGGGGCAAGATGGATGCTTCGGAGTACAAGGAGTTTATTTTTGGGATGCTGTTCCTGAAACGGGCGGCGGATGTGTTTGAGGTGCGCTATCAGCAGATTGTTAAGGGGTTTGTGGATAAGGGGCTGAATCAGGAGGCGGCGAGGGAAAAAGCCGAAAAAAAAGAACGCTACACGGCGACAGAAACCGATGCCTTTACGCTATTTGTCCCGCCTCAATCTCGCTGGTTAACGATTCGCGATACCTTTCACCAACAGATTGGCAATAAGCTGAATATCGCCCTGGCTGGGTTAGCGGATGAGAATCCGGAGGTGTTGAAAACTCAGTTTGGCAGTATTTTCGAGCATATTGATTTTAATCGCCAGGTGGGGGGGAAGAGTACCCTGTCGGATTTGCAATTGCGGCAGTTAATTGACCACTTCGATAAACAGCCTCTGCGGAATGAGGATTTGGAGTTTCCGGACTTGTTGGGGGCGGCGTATGAGTATTTGATTTATCAATTTGCGGACTCGGCGGGGAAGAAGGGGGGGGAATTTTATACGCCGCGTGCGGTGGTGAAGTTGATGGTCAGAATTGTAGACCCTCAAGCGGGGATGTTGGTGTATGACCCCTGTGTGGGTTCCGGGGGTATGTTGATTCTGTCGAAGCAGTATATCGAGGAACATGGGGGAAATTCCCGCAATCTTCAGCTTTACGGGCAGGATAATAATGGCGGTGTCTGGGCGATTTGTAAGATGAATTTGCTGCTGCATGGCATTGCCAACGGCAAAATTTACAACGATGACACGCTGATGGTGCCGATTAAGGATGGGGGACAACTAAAGCATTTTGACCGGGTTTTGAGTAATCCGCCGTTTTCTCAGAACTATAGTCGGGTTGATAAGGATAATCCGATGGAGTTGAAGGAACGGTTTAAGTATGGTTGGTGTCCGACGACTGGGAAAAAGGCTGATTTAATGTTCGCCCAGCACATGCTGTCGGCGCTAAAAGCTGATGGGATTATGGCGACGGTGATGCGTCATGGGGTACTGTTTCGCGGGGGTGAGGAGAAGAAGATTCGGCAGAAGTTTATTGAGAATGACCATTTAGAGGCAATTATTGGACTACCGCCAAACTTATTTTATGGGACGGGTATCCCAGCCTGTATTTTGGTGATGCGTCCGGCGGGGGCGAAGCCAGAAGCAAGTCAGGGGAAGGTATTATTTATTAATGCCGATGCTGAATATTATGCGGGTCGCGCTCAGAATTTTTTGCGCCCGGAACATATTGAAAAGATTGTTTCGACGTATCGAGAGTTTATTACCAATCCGGAGTTTGCGGGAGTGCCAAATTATGGGGCGGTGGTGACGACCGAACGGCTGGCACAGGAAGAGTATAACTTTGACACTCTCCCGGTTAAAACGCGGGAGATTCTTGAGCTAATCATCGCCCTTTCGAGTCACCTCTAATTAGGTCTTACACAATTATGTCCTACCCGAAGTCAACTAGAATATCACTTAATATCTAGAACCCCTTTTTT
>NZ_JAVKEW010000266.1:0-34614 GCF_040226375.1 Coleofasciculus sp. G2-EDA-02
GAGACGTTGCAGCCGCTCAAGTAGTCTGTATTCGTGGACTTGCAGCCGTGGGACACACGGTCAAGATGCTTTCTGAGGGTAAATTCACTGGAATCCCTATGACGGAAGAATCCCCGCTCTTATAGGGCGGGGAGTGTCAAACGTCTGTAGAAACGCAGCTATCGAGTCCAGCATTGATGGTGTACGCAGCACCAATGTTGCTCCCCGCACCAAACAGGGATATATTTCTTCGGCACTGGTATCAAAACTAATGGAGGCAAACTGTAAGATGCGATCGCGTGGGTTGATCGAATAAGCGACGGTGGCTGTCTCGGTATAGCAGAGTAACGATGAGTGCTGAATCAATACGCCTTTGGGTTTACCGGTTGAACCCGAGGTGTAGATAACATAGGCAAGGGTTTCCGGTGTCGCCACGTTAATGGGATTTTCTGGGCTTTCCTGGGCGATTACGTCCCAATCTGCATCTAGATACACAACGTTGACATCCGGCGCTGGAGGTTCTGCCATTACCCCTTGTTGAGTCAACAACACTGGTACTCGCCCATCTGCCATCATCAACGCCAAACGTTGTGGCGGATAAGCGGGATCGAGGGGCAAATAAGCTCCACCTGCTTTCAGGATGCCCAGAACTCCCACCACCATCTCTAGAGAACGCTCGACACAAATCCCGACAAGAACTTCGGGTTTTACGCCTTGCGATCGCAGGTAGTGGGCGAGTTGATTAGCTTGCTGATTCAATTGGCGGTAAGTGAGTTGCTTGTCCTCAAAGACAACTGCTACAGCATCAGGTGTCTGGTCAACTTGTGCTTCAAATCGTTGATGAATACAGAGATTTTCTGCTAATTCCTGACCCCTGATTTCTGACTCCTTTTGAAGGTTTAACGTTGAATTTATCCTGGTATTATTCCATTCCACCAGTAATTGTTGCCGTTCTGCTTCGGTTAAAATGGGCAACTCTGATAGATGCTGGTTAGGATTAGCGATGATACTTTCAAGCAGCGTCTGAAAATGCCCGATCATCCGGGTGATTGTTCCTGGATCAAATAGGTCAGTTTTGTATTCTAGACTTCCGTTTATTCCTTGTTCTGTCTCCCTTAGATATAGAGTCAAATCCAGCTTTGCCACTCCGGTATCAACGTCAAGCAGACTAATCGTTAAATCAGGTAACGCTAGCGCTGGCATGGGGGCATTCTGGAGGACAAACCCGACTTGAAATAAATTAGTTCGGTTTGAACTCCGTTCTGGCTGTAGTTCCTCGAATAGGGTTTCCACCGGGAAGTCTTGGTGTTCGTAGGCGGCTAAGGTTACCTCACGCACTCGCCCCAAAAGCTCCCGGAATGTGGGGTTGCTGGAGAGATCGGTGCGAAGTACCAAAGTATTGATAAAAACCCCAATCAGGTTCTCAATTTCAGCTCGGTTGCGGTTAGCGATCGGGGAACCGACCAAAATGTCTGCTTGTCCCGTGTAACGATAGAGTAAGGTATTGAAGGCTGCTAGCAACGTCATGAATAGGGTAGCTCTAGCTTCGCGGCTAGTCGCCTTCAGCGCTTCAGTTAAAGCCTTTGGCAGCAGAAAGTATTGCTTTTTCCCAGCAAAGGTGGGGACTGGGGGTTGCGATCGGTCAGTGGGAAGCTGGAGCGAGGTTGTCGCACCTTTTAGGTGTTGCTTCCAGTACAATAGTTCTCTTTCCAGCACCTCCCCCTGTAAATACTGGCGTTGCCAAACCGCAAAGTCTGCATATTGAATTGACAGGTTAGGGAGCGGAGAAGGCTTACCCTGGGAGAAGGCGGCGTACAGTGCGGTCAATTCCCGGAACAGCACCCCTACAGACCAAGCATCTGAGACAATATGATGCATGACAATTTGTAATAAATACTCAGTCTGTCCCAATTGCAGCAGGGTGACTCGCCATAACGGAGTTTGTGATAAATCAAAGGGTTGCTGAACTTCCTGAGTAATCAAACGCTGCACCTCAGCGTCTTGCTCGGATTGAGGGAGACTACACAAATTGACAACGGGCAGCGTAAAGGTAACCCTTGGGGAAATAACCTGAATAGGTTGACCATTGATTGTTTTAAAGGACGTTCGTAAGGCTTCGTGGCGCTGCATGATTTCCCTAAAGCTTTGCTCTAGGGCTACTATTTGCAGCCGACCCCTAATTTTTAATATTCCCGACTCGTTGTAAGTGGCGCTTTCACCCTCTATTTGATTAATAAACCACATTCTTTGCTGGGCAAAAGACATGGGTAAATCTTTGTTTCGCAAGACAGGTGTAATGTGTTCAAAACTATAGGTTGAAGCAATATTATTTTTTTGCAGAAACTCTATAATTTCTGATTTTCGCTCTCCTAGTTTAGCCAGTAAATCCGGTGTTAGCGTTCCTTTAGGGGCGCTGTAACGTAACTTATCTCCCTCAACCCAAATTTGCACATCTAGACCGTAAAATTCAGATAGAAAATGCTCGATTTTTTTCATAATTCTCCCTCCTCGCGATCGCCCAATTCAACAGGTATGACAGCGTTAATTTTAGTCTCAATATACTCCGAAATATCGGCTATTGTCGGTGCATTAAAAAGAATGTTTACAGGTAACTCTAACTGGAATTTTTTACGTATCCGAGAAATAAGTTGGGTAGCCAATAAGGAATGTCCGCCTAGTTCAAAAAAGTTGTCGTAAATTCCTATCTGTTTCATTCCTAAAAGTTCTTGCCAAATATGATAAATTTTTTGCTCAATTTCATTTCTGGGAGCTATGTAATCATTCTGTAAATCTGGTCGCGAGTAAAAAGAGAGCGCATTACTAGACTTTGCCGCAGCCTTCTCCTGTGAAGACTCTAACTTAATCCATTGGTTCATCCTCCCTTGCAAATCACCCGTTGAAACGACAACCTGACTCAGCCCACTGTTAGATAAAAGACATTGAAAAGCCTTAACTCCTTCTTGGGAGGTAATCGCGAATTCTGCTAAGGTTGAACCCCATGATGCACTCTTGGATGAATCTTCTCCAATTTGCCAGCTATCCCAATTTATGCTCATCCACGAGATAGAACGAGTTTGATGATGTTGCTGAGTAAACGCATCCATGAAAAGATTCGCCGACGAATAAGCAACAGACCCTAATCCCCCCAAAACAGTAGATAAGGAGGACAGCAATACGCAAAAGTCAATTTCTCGACATTGCAAAACTTTTTCTAATACTAATAATCCGTAAACTTTGGGATGAAACTGTTGTTCGCAATTCGCCTCACTGGTATTTTCAACTGTATTAAACTGTCCTCCTAAAATTCCAGCTGCATGGAATACACCATTAAGTTCACCAAACCGTAACTCTACCTGATGGATGAGAGATTGCATTTGTGTGAGGTTCGCTACATCCACACTGGCAACCAAAACTTCAGCGCCCAATGCTTCGAGTTCCCTGACTTTCCGAATTTTGCGGCTGATGCTATCTTGCTCGTCATGCGTTACCAGCCATTGTTCCCACTCGTCCTTTGTAGGAAAAGCCGAGCGTCCTGTCAAGATGAGCTTGGCTTGTACAGTCTTTGCCAGATATTCTGCTAGAACCAGCCCAATGCCGCCGAGTCCACCTGTAATCAGATAGACTCCTCCTTTCCTCAAGCGCGATGTCCCTTCAACCGCGTCTTCTAAACGAATGGGTTCAAAGGTTTGTACCCAGCGATGATTTCCCCGATAGGCAATAATTCGGTCAGAAGATTGGATTGCGAGTTCTGCTAGTAGTTGATCGACCAGCTTCTCGGTAGCGGGAATAACAACATCAATGCTTTTACAATTGACGTTTGGATATTCTTGAGAAATTACGTTAACAGGCCCAAGTAACGTGGCTTTCTCTGGACACAATATTTCCTCTCCAGTCACGTCCTGTAAGTTATTGGAAACAACCAATATTTTAACATTATCAGCAAGATTTTGTTTTCCGAGTGCTTGTGCGAGTAAGAGCAAGCTATAGAATCCTAAATCTTGAGCGTACTTAATAAGTCCAAATTCTAATTCTGGGTGTAAATTTGGCTGAAACACGCCGCTATAAATCCCAGTTTTTTTGTTGTTAACATTCCATAAATGAACAATCTTGCTGGGTCGCTTATCTTGGGTGATAAGTGCATCAACCAATGCTTTATAGTCATCTTTTTGCCGAGGATTAAGACTATATACACCATCGCTTAATTGACTGAATCCTGACCCAACTTTCACGATAATGACATCTTGACTTGCCTGTTGGAGGTGTTCTACTAGTTGGACACCCAAACCACACTCATCAACAAACACGAGTATGCTAGAGTGAACCGATGTGCCGTTCACTTTACAGGTGGAGGTAATGGAGCGTTTCCACGAAGGAACATAGAACCAATCAGCAATGTTTGGCTTTTTGCTCAACGTTACCTGGCGACTATTCGCTGATTCCTCTGGTGGGTCGATCCAATAGCGTTGGCGTTCAAAGGGGTAAGTGGGTAACGGGATGCGATAGCGAAGCCTTGCTGCTTTGAGCAGATCGCGTTTTTCATGGAGGTGAAATCCCGACCAATCCACCTGAACTCCTTCTAACCAGAGTTTGCCTAGGGTATTCAGTATAAATGCCACATCAGACTGTTTATCCTGGGGATGGCGCAGTGAAGACAGCACAACTCGTTCAGTTGCCTGCTGTTTGGTCAAGGTGCTTAACGTTCGTCCGGGTCCCACTTCTAAGAAAATGGCTTGAGCATCCTTCAATAACTCAGCAATGCCTTCTGCAAAACGCACGCCTTGACGTAGATGCCTTGCCCAGTAATTGGGGTCTGTGGCTTCTGCGGCAGTAATCCAAGTACCAGTGACATTGGAAATAAAGGGGATTTGGGGAGGATTGAGCTTGATGGTAGTAAGATGCTGGGTAAACGCCCCGACAATTGGGTTCATCATTGGGGAATGAAAGGCATGGGACGTATGTAGGCGACGGTAGCCTATTTCCTTTGCCTCCAGTTGCTGTTCTAGTTCTTCTACCGCTTCCACTGAACCTGAAACCACACTCAAACAGGGTGCATTACTGGCAGCCAGAGAGCGTTTTTCACCTAAAAAGGGTTGCACATCATCAGCAGATAAATTCACCGAAACCATTGCCCCGGCAGGCATTTGCTGCATCAACCGTCCACGAGTGGCAACCAGTGCCAAAGCATCTTCTAAACCGAAAACGCCAGCCAGACAAGCGGCTACATATTCCCCGATGCTATGCCCAATCATGGCTTGGGGTTGCACTCCCCAGGACATCCACAATTTAGCCAGGGCGTATTCGATGACAAAGAGTGCAGGTTGAGTGATTGCCGTCTGCTGGAGTTGCTCTGCTGCCTTTTCAACCTCTTCTGCTGTTGGGTAGAAACAGGAGCGCAAATCAATACCCAGATGGGGTTGGAGTAAGGCAAAACAGCGATCGCATTCTGCTCGGAATGTTGGTTCACTCTGATACAGTTCCCGCGCCATGTTAACATACTGCGCTCCCTGTCCAGTACATAAGAACACAATCGAGCGATCGCTTGATTCCTGAAATTGGGTAAAAACTCGTTGCGGATTCTCTGATTCTAGGGCGTTTACTGCATCCTCAAGGTCTTTGGCTACGACCATTCGGCGATGCTCAAATCTCCGACGACCCACTTGGAGAGTGTAAGCGATATCCGCTAAGTTAAGGTCTGGATGCTGCTTTAAATGATACGCCAGATTCGTGGTTGCTGTTGCCAAAGCCGAACGGGTTTTAGCAGAAATCACCAACAGATGAGACTGTCTCTCCTGTTGACCCGTTAAAGTATCGGTTGTCTCCAGAACGTTAACCCCGACACCCTGTTTCCCCTGCTGACCTACAGCAGGCGCTTCTTCCAGAATTACATGGACATTTGTGCCGCCAAATCCGAAGGAACTAACCCCAGCACGGCGGGGAGTGCCATTCGTCTTCCATTCAGAACATTGGGTATTCACATAAAATGGGCTATTTTCAAAATCAATTTGCGGATTGGGTGTCTCAAAATTCAGACTGGGAGGTAATAATTGATGATGGAGAGCTAAAGCCGTTTTAATTAAGCCTGTTATCCCGGCAGCGGCATCCAAATGCCCCACATTTGTTTTCACTGAACCGATCGCACAGTATCCTTTTTTATCGGTAGTACCTCGAAATGCTCGCGTCATTGCGGCGATTTCAATCGGGTCACCCAAAGGCGTTCCGGTGCCATGGGTTTCCATATAGCTAATTGTGTCTGGCTCCACTTCAGCCATGACTTGAGCCGCTCGAATTACCCGGGCTTGACCCTCTTCACTCGGCGCTGTGTAACCCACTTTTAATGCACCATCGTTATTAATCGCTGAACCTTTGATCACCGCATAAATATAATCCCCATCCGCCAAAGCATCCTCGAGTCGTTTGAGGACAACTACGCCAATTCCGTTCCCAGCAATTGTGCCATTTGCCTTGCCATCGAACGCTCGACAATGACCATCAGGAGAAACGATTTCCTCCGGGAATAGGGTTAACTCGTTCTGCGGAACTTTCACCGAAACACCAGCCGCCAAAGCCATGTCACATTCACCACTCAATAAACTTTGGCAGGCTAAATGAACGGCAACTAATGAACTTGAACAAGCCGTTCCTACACTAATACTCGGTCCTTTGAGATTTAATTTGTAGGAAACGCGGGTCGGTACATAATCCTTATCAATGCCAACCAGAGTTTGTAAGAATCCCCTCGATTCCATCAATTCCCGGTTAGGATAAAGGTTATGGAACGAGTAAGTACTCATACCCACACCAGCATAAACGCCGATGGGTCGTTCTTCTCGTTCAGTGTCATAGCCCGCATTTTCTAAGGCTTCCCAAGCACATTCTAAAAAGAGGCGGTGTTGGGGGTCCATGGCTTCCGCTTCTCTGGGGTTGAAGCCAAAAAATGAGGCATCAAATTGTTCAACATTATCTAAGACAGAACCGGCTTTGATAGTCTGGGGGGCTTGTTGATGACCCGTTGATGTTACCTGACTATTCTGTTGAGACTTGGGAAACTCGCTAATTAATTCAACACCATTTTTCAAATTTTCCCAAAATTCATCAATGGTATGACTTTTCGGAAAACGACCGGAAATTCCGATGATGGCAATTTCTAATCCGTTTGGCTCACTCGTCATGATAACTGCGGGTAATCTCTCTAAATTGATTGAATAATCTGTGATGGCTCGTTTAAATTAGATTAGACTAACGACGACGCGACCTGGATTTGTCAAGTCGTTGCTTCAGGCGACTCTTGCCTCGGCTAATATTTTGGTCTAATTGAGTGAATTCTTGGTTTAAACGGTTGATTGAATTCCCTTGAGATAAGTGTTGCGATAATGACCGAATGGTTGGGAAACTAAATAAATCTACTAACGAGAAACATTTTACATCATTATTAGGCAGTTTGCTTTTAATTTCCTGATAAATTTTTGTAACGAGTAATGAATTTCCTCCCCGGTCAAATAAGTTATCATTGACGCCAATTTTTTCGACACCAAGTACCTCTTGCCAAACTGTAGTAATCATTTGTTCAATATCAGTCTGGGGAGCGACATAAGAGACTTCTATTGTCTGAAGAGAATCGGCTTGAGTCGGTAGCGCACGGCTGGATGCTGGGTCAAAGCTGTCTCAATTTCTCCAGCTTCAATGCGGTGTCCCCGAATCTTAATTTGAAAGTCTACTCGTCCTAAAAATTCAATGTTGCCATCAGGACGATATAGCCCTAAATCCCCTGTACGATAAATCCTTTCCCCAGTGCGAGGATGGGTGATGAAATTAGCCCGGTTTTTTTCTGTATCCCGCCAGTAACCTTTTGCCAACTGCACTCCCGCACAGTACATTTGACCGGGAACCCAAACTGGACAATCTTCTAAATCTTCATTTAAAATGTAGTATTTTGAATTAGCCATCGGTTGACCATAAGGAATACTTTGCCAATTGGGCTCAACCTGTTCAATCAAATAGCCGATATTCCAAATTGTTGTTTCCGTAGGTCCACCAATACTTAAAACTTGGACATCTGGAACTAAAGCTTTCAGCCGATTGGGAAGAGAAACGGGCAGCCAATCTCCTCCCAAAATTGCCAAACGCCAGCTTTCTGGGAGGGCTACCGATTGCCCTTGTGCATAGTCCACTAACATTTCCATCATCGCGGGGACTGAGTTCCACAGCGTCACCTGTTCTCGTACTATTAATTCAGCCCAGTGACTGGGATCTTTCGTGCCGCAAGCATCAGGCATGACAATCGTGCCACCAGCACTCAAAAGACCAAAAATGTCATAAACAGATAGGTCATGATTGAGAGCAGTGATGGCTAAAATTCGATCCTGGGAACTAATGTTAAAGCGCTGATTCGTGTGAACAACCACATTCACCACGTTGCGATGAGTAATCATCACTCCTTTGGGTAAGCCTGTGGAACCGGATGTATAGATAACGTAGGCTAAATCATCGGGAGTTTGGACAGGCTGAAGTGGTTCCTTACTTTCTTCTGCAAAGTCTCCTTTATCTATACACAGCCGATGAATACCCTCAGCCCATGGTAATTTTTCATTGAGCCAAGATTGGGTAAGCACAATGTCAGCTTCACTATTTTCGAGCAGGTATGAAAAGCGCTCTTGAGGTAGGTTGGAATCGATGGGAACGTAAGCAGCACCAGCCGCTAAAATACCCATAACGGCAACTATTTGCTCCCATCCCTTTTCCATGACAATGGCTACCAGTTGGTTAGGAGTTGCGCCCAATGAGCGCAGCTTATGACCCACCTGATTGGACTGTTCATATAAGTCCTGATAAGTCAGGGTACGCTGGGGCGAGATAATTGCCGTTTCATGCACCCGTGCGGGTACTTGGGCGGCAAATAATTCATGCAGCAGTTTGTCAGGAAGGGGTGCATCAGTGGAATTAATGACATTTCGCTGCCTCAATTGAGAGGGAGGCAAAAGTTGTCGCCTCGTCTCAATCCAAGCTGACTCAGAGGTGGCTAACTGTTTGAGGAAACGACAATACGCCTCAAACATATCGTTGATTAAACCTTCGGGGAAAAGTTCTTCCACTACATCCCAGTTAAAGGTTAATTCTCCTTTTTCCTCCCAGACTTGAATATCCATCCACGCCTGAGACGCTTGGCTGATACCGTAAACTAACTCACCGAAATGACTAAAGGTTAGGGTTTCTTGTCCCAGGGAACGGAAACCCAATGTGCTGGTGAAAATCACGGGCATGGCGCTGGGGGCAGCCCCTTTCCGGCGAGACAGTTCTCGCACCACCCGCACTCCACTAAAATAACGGTGTTCTAAATCTTGCCACAGTTGTTTTTGCAGGCGAATGGCGCGATCGCGAAATGACTCTGCGGCTGAGTTGTCTACGGCTAAAAGGGTTACGGAGGTAAAGTCTCCTAAAATATCATTGACTTGGGGATGCAAGGGGAGGCGATTAAATAGGGCAAGATTCAGCGTAAATTGAGGACTCTTGCTCCAACGGGTTAAGATTTCGGCAAAGGCAGCCAGTAGAATGCCAGAGGGGGTTAAACCGACACTTGTCCCTTTTTGTTGCAAATTCTGCCAGTCAGTGCGGTTGAGGTATCCCTCATACCGTTTATTCCAAGGTTGGGTGAGTTCTTTCGGAGTCTTGGCTAAGGGCAACTCTGGGGCTGGGGGTAAATCCTCTAGGCGGCTCAACCAATAATCTTGCGATCGCTGGTACAATTCTGTTTCTTGCAACCCTTGCTCTGCCAAGACATAATCCCGGAAGGAAATCTCTAACGGGGACAAAGCCATCTCAGGATGCTGATAGAGTTTAAACCACTCATCAAATAGACGAAATAGACTCCACGCATCAAAGACTTGCAAATCGTAACTAACGTGCAACCGGACGCGCCCTTGATCCAAACAGGTGACTCGAAATTCAAATAGGGGCCACTGGTCAGCAGGTAGCACCTGATGAGACATGCGATCGCGAATGGCTTTTATTTTTTCCGTAACAATTTCTGCATCCTTTCCCCTCAAATCCAAGACTTCAATCTGATAGGCAGGGACTGTTTGCAGAATCTGCTGCTGACCATCCGGTAACACAATGGCTCGTAGCATATCGTGACGCTCAATTAATTGTTGCAGCGTCTGGTTTAATTGGTCTAAATTTAAGTCTTTTCCTTCGATTTCATAGTAACCATGATTCGCGACATTACCGAGTTCTAATACACCACTGCGACCCACCCAGAAGGCATGTTGCATATCAGTTAGGGGAAAGGGTTCGTAACGCTGATCGGGTGCTGGCACAATTGTAGAGACGCGCCATGGCGCGTCTCTACAAGGCGCGTCCTTCGTGTTTTGATGCAGCAATAAAAGGATCTCAGCTTTATGTTCAGCTAAGCTGCTACGCAGGTTGGGAGTGATTACCCCTTTGGGGGCATCAACGTCTAAGGAATTTCCATTCGCCGCAAGTTTGACGCCTTGATTGGAGAGATGGGTTAACAGTGAATGTAAGTCCATAGTTGTAAGTTTTAAAGTTTGTGTAGGGGCGGATTCGTTATTTCTTTAAAGACTTAATTTTTCTCTGTCTTCTGCTTCACTAACCTCAGTAACAGAGCCTGAGTCTGACGCCATTAAGTTTGCCAAAGCGAATTGGTTAAGCAGGTGTTTCGCCAGTTGAGTTATCGTACTTTCCCCAAAGAATTGCTCGATTGAGACTCGCACCTGTAAATCGGTTTCGATGCGGCTTTTGAGCATCAGAACGATCAACGAGTCTAGGAATGATGCGAGGGATTGCTTAGGCGTGAGATTGGATGAGGGATGTTGAAGTAAGCTGGCTAAAACGTTCAGAAGATAGGTTTCTAGTATCTCCTGTTGTTCTTTGGGTTGAGCCGCGAGGAGTTGTTCTCTAGATAGCGTTTCTTTTGGAGTAGCCTTTCCTGCGGGGACATGAATTTTTTCTTGTGCGGGAGTAACACTGATGGGAGGTGCTGGAACTGAACCCAATGCGACATCACCCCAGCGCATTACCGTTGCGGCGGCGGTGGCGGCGGCGCCGTTGGTGTAGGCGAGAACTAAATCGTTTTCGCGCAGTTTACCTGATTGTGCCGCGTGGTACAGAGCAGCGAGGGGAAAGACGGGTCCAATATTGGCATATCGCGGGTAGAGATTCAGGGTACGTTCTGGATCAATACCCAATGCTTGAGTACAGACACTGGCATACCAAGCTGTTGGAGTATTAAAGGCAAAAAAGTCAATTTGGTCAAGGGTAACACCAGCCGATGCGATCGCGCCTTGGCAGCAGGTACGGACAAATTCTACAGCAGTTTCGGCAAGTACAGTGGGGTTCTCCCCTGTGCGAGTACGCATCCGGGGTTTCCCTTGGCGGTCTAGTTCCAGTTCGTGGCTGTAAGCCTCGCAGGTTGCTGCTGTATGTACAATTTTACTACCGAGGATGCCTTGATTAGGGTGGAGGGAATCGACGAGAAATGCTCCCGCCCCATCACCCATAGACCAGGATAGAGAATCTTCATTGTCTACAGCATTAGAACCCAGATGAGACACCACAACCAATACATTCTGGTATTCTCCAGTTTGCACCAATGCAGAGGCATTTTGCAGGGCGATTAAGGAACTTGAACAAGTCGATTCCAGATTCCAAGCCGGACAGTGCAAGTTCAGTTTACGGGCAAGGTAGGCAGCATTGCCGAATCCGATCCCCTCAGGGAAAATGGAGGCGACGATTACCAGTTCAATGTCTTCTGCCTTCAAGTTTGCTGCACTGAGTACATCTTGCGCCGCTTGACATTCCAGCATCAGTGAAGACTCATCTGCACCAAGTACCCGTCGTTCAACAGAACCTCGGAAGGGATCAGGTAAATAGGGAGCTACCGCTTGTGACCAAATCCTTAGTCCAGAGTTATCGTTTGTATAGTCAGGTGTCGATCTAGAGTTCCTATTTCCTTTGAGTTTACCCTGATTCTGATATGTTGTTTGCCAATAATCATTAGTACGAATTAGGCGGGGAAAGCGAATTGCTAGTGAGCGAATACCAACGGGGCTTTTAATCATAGGTCATTTCATTCGTTATTCGTTATTAGTCATGATTATCTATCTTTGTAGTGCGAGCATCTTGCTCGCTACCCATTGCCAATTTAAATGCATGACAGCTTATACCGTAGGGTGGGCATTGCCCACCAGCCTTAAGTCAGTGACATTACCCCTAAAAGCAAGTACACTGGCAGCAACATAAGATGAGGTATGACTGATACTCAGTAGCCATTTAGTAATACCGAATTCTGCTGCTATTTCTTGGCATTTACCATATAAAACAAGGGTAGGTTGACCCGTTGGCAACCGTTGCACTTCAATATCCAGACAGGAAATATCTGGACGTACAGATATACCCAGAATTTTTAACACAGCTTGCTTGACAGCAAAACGACCGGCAATGTATTGGATACGGCTAGAACCCAACTCAGGTGTCCTACGTTCTGTTGCTGTAAAATGTTCCATTTTCCAATCTTCCCCGGAGCGCTCAATGTATTCTTTGATGTGATTTGTTTCCAGAATTTCCAGTCCATGACCGATAATTATTTGGCTCATGGCTTAAGTGCTAGACTTGAAAACCAAATTCGTCAACATGGTGTTCATTTTGTTAACCGACTCCATGTATTCGTTTTCCGGAATCGATTCAGCGACAATACCCGCTCCAGCATTTAGAGAAATACAATTGCCATATTGATAAACCGAACGAATCGCAATTGCTAAATCTGCCATTCCCTCACTATTAACCCAGCCGATACCCCCGGCATAAATTCCCCTAGGTTCATCTTCTAGGCGGTCAATCCATTCTAAAGCTTTGGCTTTATCAATTCCAGACACGGTAATTCCGGGAAATAAAATCTTTAACGCATCCCACAGCGTATTTTCCGGTTTTAGTTGACCACCCACCCGTGATGATAGATGTTGCACACAGCGATATTTTTTGACTTCCATAAACTTAAAAACCTGAACCGTTTCTGGTAAACAAAGTGAGGATATTTCAGTTTGCGCTAACCAAATCGAAAGCGCGTGCTCTTTTACTTCTTTGGCATCTGTGAAAAGCTCACCATTGAATCGAGTATCCTCTGCCAAGCTTTCACCACGAGGTCGAGTTCCTGCCAATGGATTTGTGGTGACAAAGCCATCTTTACTCACCTCCATTAAAATTTCTGGACTAAACCCCACCGCCTGAACATCACCGATATTTAAGCAATAAGAACGGGCTGAATTATTGGTTTTAGCCCCAACGACATAAGTTCCTAGTACGTCTAACTCGCCAGTAATTTTCAGGGAGCGAGCCAGAATAGCTTTATGTAGCTCTGAGTTTTGGATTGCCCCAATTAGAGTAGTAATCTGGTTTTGGTAGCGTTCGCGATCGCTAAAATCAACAACTAGGGATTTTGGCACATAATTGGCAATTTCACTCTCTATACATAATAAACTACAAACTTGCTCCACTGACCGATTAGTTTTCACATAAACTCCCTTGTCAGTAAAACGCAGTTCAATCTCTGGAATGAAAAAACATAAAAGGTCTTGCTGGATTGCTTTAGAATATGAGGAATAAAAACCAGCGATATCAAATGCCACATATCCATAAGCTGTCCACCCTTCAATCTGCAAAGCGTTGAGTAATTCTGCCACTTGTTGAAAAGGATCAGTAACGGGTACTGAGGAAGACATTCCCATCCCTTTTAATGAGACACAATCCTGGCTGACTGACACCTTAACTAACTCATTGCCTGCAATACGAACCTCATTTTTACCTTCGTACATTACATAAGTCTCAAAAATACCAGCTTGTAAGAGATTCTGTAAGACAACAACAGCATCTTTCTTACCCGGTATAAAGGTTTCATAATAAGTGATGGCTGGTCTTAACTCGGTTAGCATCTATCAGCTCCTTGATTTTAGGTCATTGGTCATTGGGAAAATACTCACTTATCAATGGATAATTAATAATTGATAAGTGATAATTAACTAATTGGGTCTAAGACCTCTTCGTTTACGAAGAAATTAAAAAATATTTTCCTTAATTTCAATCCTCTTCTTTTAAGTATAGGTCATTATACATTGTTCATTATCCATTGTCAATTTGTGAATTATTTCATCCAATCATCGCCTCATTCAATAAGCATCGGTCGGTAGCTATGGTTTCATCGAACCCAGCATTGACATATCCGGTCCGTTAACCCCAGATAGAAGCCTACTTTACCGACTCAATACCGTTAGTTAACCCTCTACCGTCGGTCGGATGGCTTTCGAGACTTTGACCAAGAATTTGAACGATTCTTCATTGCTCCCGTCGTGACCTGGTTGATTAGCGATCGCACGGAACTCACGGTTGAATTGGAATACTTAGATAATATACAACCCTACGACCGAGGCTTAGTTGCCATTGGTGACGAAGTAGCTGATATTCCCTTCGACCGCATTTTCCATGAACCCGATGATTTTGTTGAAACTGAAGAGTTTAAGACAGGATATCGGTTAGAACATGGTTTAAATAATAACTGGACGCTGCGGAACATCTTGTGGTATTCCAATACCGATCTGTTTCTCCGAACCGCTGAACTGGGCAGTGTGAATGAAGCACGGGGTGTGGTATCCCGCAGCACACGCGAGTTTGATATCTATGAAGAAGCCTACGATATCCAAACCAACTTAGTGGGTGAATTTACCACCGGATCAGTTGAACATGAACTCTTGGTTGGGTTTGATTTCCGCCGTAGCTTTCAGGATCTCGATCTCCAACAAGCATTTGCTCCTCCCCTAGCCCCACCCCCCATTCGTATTTTCGACCCAGTTTACGGATTTTCTTTACCGGATAGCGAAGATATCCCCCAACTGTTCGATGGTCGAAGTCAGCTACAACAGTGGGGTTTTTACCTACAAGATCTGATTTCCCTGACAGACAATTTCAAAGTCCTACTGAGTGGACGATATGACATCGCTGACCAAAAAGCAACGATCCGACAGACTGATTTTTTCGATGGTTCATCCCCCACTCAAAGTGATGATGCCTTCAGTCCCCGTGTGGGCATTGTATATCAACCCATAGAACAGCTTTCTCTCTACGCCAACTTCAGTCGCTCATTCCAACCCAACGACATTACATTCGGGGGTGATCTTCCCGAACCCGAACGGGGGACTCAATACGAAATCGGGGCTAAAGCCGAATTCCTAGATGGTAGACTCTCCGCCACCTTAGCGCTGTATGATTTAAGCAAGACAAATGTTTCTGTGTCTGATCCGGATAATCCTGGCTTCTCTATCGCCCTCGGCGAACAGCAAAATCAGGGAATTGAACTGGATATCGTCGGTAAAATTCTGCCGGGATGGAATATTATCGCCTCCTATTCCCACATTGATGCGGAAGTAACTGAAGGATTTTTTGGTATTCCAGAAGGGGGCAAACCACCGAACGTTGCCGAAAATACCGCGAGTTTGTGGACAACATATCAAATCCAACAGGGTAACTTGCAGGGACTCGGATTCGGATTTGGCTTGTTTTTCGTGGGAGAGCGATTTGGCGACTTCCAGAACACCTTTAAATTTAACGATTATCTTCGCACAGATGCAGCGATTTTTTATCGACGCGACAATTGGAGTGCTTCTGTTAACTTCAAAAACCTTTTCGACATAGACTATATCGAATCGGGTATCGGCAGAGCTCAGATTAAACCGGGTGAACCGTTTACTGTAATTGGTTCAGTGTCCGTGCAGTTTTAGGCAACTATGATCAATCAGTTTTGGGTCTTACTCCGACCTATGTTTTCCATCCCCGACGCTTGGTGTTTGAGTCGTATCCTGAAACTCTTTAGTCTCGGACTTGGTGTGGCTTTGCTGGTGGTTGCTTGTAGTACACCCGACAGCCAAATCAGCGATCGCGCTACGGCTAACCTTAATGGTACAAATTGCCGCATGGTTGAGCATGATCTGGGTGAAACTCAGGTTTGCAGTCAACCGCAACAAATAGTGGCGTTAGGTCCCCATATCTTGGACTTACTCCTCTCACTAGATATGCAGCCAGCCGGATATGCGGAAGTTTTTCCCTTCCATAGAGGCGACTCTTTCAATAATCCCAGTGAACAAATTCCCTATTTAGGAAACCGAGTCACCACCCAACCCCTGAATTTGGGGGACAGGAGCAATCCCTCAATAGAAACCCTAACTCGGCTGCAACCTGATCTGATTCTGGGGGAGGCGGGTGGACTACGACAGAACTATGACCTGTTCTCAAAAATTGCGCCCACGTTACTATGGGAACAACGAACTGCTAAAGGAAAGTGGCAGGAAAATCTTCGACAACTGGCAAAAGCGCTGGGACCCGAAGAACGAGCAGAAGCCGCGATCGCAACGTATAATCAGCAGATTGCGGCGGCTCGTGCTGAGTTTGCCCCGGTAGTGGCTAAATATCCCCAAGTCTTGGTGTTGGGAGCGAATCAACTCGTCGATATCATGGTGGTGAATGATAGCAGTTATCTAGGCGAGGTACTAGAAGGAGTGGGGTTTGAATTGGTATCTCCCCCTGCTCAAAATAAGTCTGAGCTAACCACCTCCATTTCTCTGGAAACATTACCCCAACTTGACGATGCCGACCTAATTTTCATCTTAGGGTATGACATGAGTGTGCGTAAGCAACAGCAAAAGGCGACCAATGCTGTTCTGAATCGCGTAATTGACCAGCAAACAGCAAAAATTCAACCGGAATGGCAAAACAATGCGATCGCCCAATCTCTAAAAGCTAGTCAGGAAGATCGCGTCTTCTTTGTCACCTACTATCTCTGGAATGGATTAAACGGACCAATTGGCGCCCAACTCATCCTGGATGAACTGCGTCAGCTACTACTTTCTCCAGGCTAGATGCTGGGGTAGAGACGTGCCATGGCACGTCTGGGAGCTGGGGGAGCTGGGGGAGCTGGGGGAGCTGGGGAAGCTGGGGGAGCTGGGGTAGAAGATAAGTTACTGTTAATACAGCTCAAAGCCTTGCTATATAAGGGTTTTGAACTGTGCAGCAAACCCTACTGGAGAAATCTCGCATACGTGCTTTTGAAGCGTCTCTACACTAATCACCAATCTCGAAAATGCATACGTTTATTATCATTTGGCTGGGTCAATTTGTCTCAACTATCGGCAGCCAGATGACCTTCTTTGCAATTACGATCTGGGCTTGGGAAAAAACTGGCTCAGCGACAGCCTTAGCGTTGGTGAGTTTCTTTTTCTTCGCACCCAGCATTTTAACCAGCCTCTTAGCTGGCACAATCGTTGATCGGGTTAACCGTAAAGTCTTAATGATATTTAGCGATACGGTTACCGCTTTGGCGACGTTGGCAATTCTACTGATTTACCTGAGCAACACTCTCCAAATCTGGCATCTCTATATAATAGCCGCCGTTATTAGTCCGTTTAATCAAATTCAGCAGCTATCCTATCAGGTTTCAATCACAACCCTTGTCCCCAAACACCACTACACCCGTGCTAGCAGCATGGGTTCTATTCTCAGTTATGGTTCCAGCATTATCGCCCCAGCGTTGGCAGGGAGTCTGTATCCGATAATTGGTTTAGTGGGTATTGTACTCATCGACCTAGTGACCTTTGCGATCGCGATCGCTACCCTAGCCGTTGTCCCCATTCCCCAACCCAAAACAAGGGTCAGTCCTAATTCTGAGTCATGGCGACAAAAACTTGCCTTTGGCTTCCACTACATCGGAACTCGCCAAAGCTTACTTGCTCTGTTAGCCGTAACTTCTTTATTTTGGCTGTTCCATGACGTGGGAGATGCGGTGTACAATCCGATGATTTTGGCACGCACCGATGGCAATGCTGTCATTTTAGGTCAGGTTGCCTCAGCCGCTGGCATTGGCGGCGTAACGGGAGCTATCCTCGTGAGCTTTTGGGGAGGACTGCGCCGCCGAATTCATGGTATCTTACTGGGAATGGTCGGTGCTGGAGCAAGCAAAATACTATTTGGTTTGGGTCAGATGCCGTCAATTTGGATTCCGGCACAATTTTGTTCATCCTTAAATTTTCCCTTATTAGGGAGTTCTAATCAAGGGATCTGGTTTGCCAAGGTTGAGCCTGAAGTGCAGGGTCGTGTTTTTGCCGTTAGTTCTTTCCTGCGGCAGATTGTTTCAGCCACTGGAGCCTTGTTTGCCGGACCCCTTGCCGATCGCGTGCTGGAACCTGCGATGAAACCCGGGGGAATACTTGCCCCTCTATTGGGTAGAATATTTGGTACTGAACCCGGTGCAGGAATAGCACTACTTTACGTCACTTGTGCGCTGTGTATGATGCTGATTGGTCTGAGTGGCTATGCTTTTGGCAGGTTAAAGTATGTAGAGGATATTTTACCGGATTGCGATGCATCTACCTGATTTTTTATTTTTGACCTGATCCGAAGGATTACCTGCGAGCCGCCTATTGTCCTTAGGTATGGTGTGGGTCGTTGATGTATCTTTGAATGGTTGCTGCACTAACGTTACCTGCGGTTGAGAAAAAGTAGCTGTTTGTCCACAAAGAAGGGAGTTTCTTGAGTTCGGGAAACTCCTTTCTAAGATAGTTGGCACTCCGTCCTTTAAAAGCTCTCGCTACCTGATATATTGCATCTTTCGGATGGATCTCAACAAACAGATGAATATGGTCTGGCGCAACTTCGAGCGCTCTGATGTGCCAACCTTTTTCTGTAGCCAACTCGCTGAATATCTCAAAAATCCTATCACGAATCCTGCCTATCAGCACTTTTTTGCGTCGTTTGGGCAGCCAGACTAAGTGGACTACACACAAGCCGATAGCATGATTGTAATGTCTGTACTCGTATGATTTTTTTCTCATTTGTGTGTCTCCGGATTGACAGTTGATCCGACTGTAGATTACAATATAGCAAACAACACGAATCACTCGTCAAGGTAATGGCTAAAAGCAAAAAGCCTAGGGGAGTACAGCAAATGCTACTACATCCCGACAAAGAAACGGAAGCAATTCTAGAGTACCTGTGCGAACAGTCAGGAAAACTCTACAACATGGGTGTGTACTTTGCTCGTCAAATATTCTTTAAGACTGATAAACTCCTGACCGGAAAATTTGACTTGATTTACGAGCAAAGTATAGGAAAGAGTCAAATTGCTCAATCCTTGCCTTCAACACCAGCACAGCAAACATTATTGAGTGTTACTGAGGTGTTTAAATCCTATAAAGGGTTGCGTCAGGCTTGGTTCAAAGGACAATTGCCAAATAAGCCCAAACCACCTGGTTATTTAAAAGGCTCAAAGCTGTTCAAAGTCGCTTATCCCAACTCAGGAGGGCAAAAAACTAAGCTAGTTAATGGTCAACTTCAATTCTCATTAGGATTAGCGGTTAGACGTTGGTTTGGAATTGATAGCTTCAGGCTACCCGCCCCAAGCAATCTTAATATTACTAAAGTCAAAGAATGGACTATTCTACCCAAAAACGGCGTATTCTATTTAGAGGCTTCTTACGAAGTACCTAAGCAGGAAACATTCGTAGGGATTGACGACCAGGCGTTAGCTATTGATCTAGGCACAGCAGACAATCTAGCAGCTTGTGTTGACACCTTGGGCAACTCCTTCCTGATTGATGCCCGTACCATGAAAGCCTTTAATCAGTATTGGAATAAGCAGGTATCAACCAGAAAGGAAGGAAAGCCGCAAGGATACTGGGATGCCTTTCTTGACCGAGTAACCCGCAAGCGCAATCACCGCATGAGAGATGGTATTAACAAAGCCGCAAGGCTAATTATCAACCATTGTCTCAAATACGGCATAAGCACGATTGTTCTGGGGTGGAACGAAGGGTTTAAGGACAACGCCAATATGGGTAGGTTGAACAATCAGAAATTCGTTCAAATACCCTTGGGTAAGTTTAAAGACCGATTGCAGCAATTGTGTGAAATTTACGGTATCCACTTAGAAATCACAGAAGAAGCCTACACAAGTAGATCCAGCTACCTTGATGGAGACTCCCTGCCTAAATTTGGTGAAAAGCCAGACGGCTGGAAAGCATCAGGAAGACGGATAAAGCGTGGCTTGTATCGTAGTAGCGATGGTTCGATTGTAAATGCCGATTTAAACGGCAGTGCCAATATCTTGAGAAAAGTAGCCAGAAAGTTAGGCATTGACCTAAACCGACTGGGTAGACGGTGTTTGACGACCGTAGCGAGAGTCAGATTGTGGACATTGCCGCAGCCTACTCTGTCAGCAGAATCCCCGTGTATGCGAGACCGGGGAGTGTCAACATGACCAGTTACCAATTTCCAGAGAAGTTCTGGTGGGGAAGCGCCACGGCTTCCTATCAAATCGAAGGTGCAGTAAACGAAGGTGGGCGTAAACCGAGTGTCTGGGATACGTTTAGCGCTACCCCCGGACGTACCTTTAACGGCGATACGGGTGCTATTGCTTGTGACCATTATCATCGATATGAACACGATATAGACTTAATCGCACAACTGGGTATTGAGCACTATCGTTTTAGTATCGCCTGGTCACGAGTTATTCCCGATGGTCGTGGTACGGTTAATGAACAAGGGATTGATTTTTATAAGCGTTTGGTGGATTGCTTGCGGGATAAGGGGATTACGCCCCACGCTACCTTATTTCACTGGGACTCCCCCCAGGCGTTAGAAGATGCCTATGGTTCCTGGCAAAGTCGGCAAATGGCAATCGATTATGCTGACTATGTTACCGCCGTTGTCAGTCGATTAGGCGATCGCATTACTCATTGGATGACTCTTAATGAAATACCCTGCTTTACTCACTCAAGTTATGGCGTTGATTCTGATCCGCCTAATGCACCGGGCACTCGGGTGAGTTCTCTCAAACAAGTGTGGCAAACCTCGCATCATGCCCTTTTAGCCCATGGTTTAGGATGTCAAGCCATTCGCGCCGCATCACCTGTTCCCTGTTCGGTTAGTTTAGTGGATAATTTTGCGGTAACAGTACCAATTAACGAATCTCCTGATCATATAGAGGCGACAAAAAAGGCATTTCATACTGTTGGAAAAAATGGTGGGATTATTTTTCCTGCGTTGACAGGACAGTATAGTCCGGCGTTGTTGGAAAAGTTAGGAGAGAATGCACCCGATATTCAGAATGGAGACTTAGAAACTATTCATCAACCCTTAGATTTTCTGGGATTTAACATCTACTCCGGTGATTATGTTCGCGCTGTTGATAATACATTAGGATACGAAGTTATCGATTTTCCCGAAGGTTATCCGAAACTGAATATGCCCTGGCTCAATATTTCACCGGATTGTATTTATTGGGGCATTCGCCATATTAGTGAAACTGTGGGGCGTCCTGATTTACCCATTGTAATTACCGAAAACGGTTGTGCTGTTGCTGATGAATTAAATAGTCAGGGAGAAGTTATCGATATTGATCGCATTCTTTACCTGCGCCAACATCTGCGATCGGCTCATCGCGCTATTTCTGAAGGGTATCCCCTAAAGGGATATTTTCTCTGGAGTTTGATGGATAACTTTGAATGGTCTTATGGCTATGACCGTCGATTTGGATTGATTTATATCGATTATCCCACTCAGAACCGGATTCCTAAAGCCAGCTTTGATTGGTATCGAGAATGTATTAGAACGAATCGAGTGGTGTAGACTTTTAGTCTCCATTAGATATTTTATCGCCCCTTGTGGGTCTGGAAAGCCTCTGTGATCCCAAGTCCGCTTGTTAATCTCCCTTTATCTCTTGATAGTTGAGTGGGGATTTTGAGTTGTGTGATTTCTTATGCCAGACTATAATATCCACAAGACGACTATAGACTATCATGAAACATGAAAAATATAGCTATACTAGCCACCACAGTCCTCGCTGCCACATCGGGTACAGTTATCGGGACTATGCAATCTGCCTTGGCTTTAACTTGGAACTGGAATTATTCGGGTAATGGGATAACAGCAAGCGGAACTTTCATCACGAACAACACCCCGGACGAGTTAGGTTTTTACCTGATTTCTGAAATTACGGGTACGCGCAATGGAGAAACAATTACGGGCTTGCAACCTGATGGGACTGCAATACCAGGAAACGAACCCTTCCACGTTGACAATTTAATTCGTTTAAATACTCCTCAGTTAACAGGTGATGGTTTTGGGTATGTTACATCAGAGGGAAACTATGTTAGTCCATTTTTTGCTAGTTTTTTACCTACACCCAGTTATTTAGAAGTTTTTTCGGCACCACCACTCACACCAGGGTTTGAAAATTTAGGGGCGGAAGATAGTGAGTTACCTATTCGTTTTTCTGCCGCCCCAATTGCTGTCCCTGAACCCACCTCCATTCTTGGCTTACTCGCTCTCGGTACTCTCGGTACTATTTCTCTATTAAATAAGACAAAAGCGGGATGACAGCCAATTCTCAGAACTTAATTTCAGTGTTACGTCACGGCTTGATCGTCTCTTGTCAAGCTCCCGTTGACTCGCCTCTCTATGATCCATTGGTAATTGCGGCTATGGCACAAGCCTCTGTGAATCAGGGCGCGGTTGGTGTGCGAATTGATACCCCTGCCCATATTCAAGCGGTGCGAAAGCAATGTCCGAAAACGCCGATTATCGGGTTGTGGAAACAGCAGATAGCCGGATCTGAGGTTTACATTACGCCTCAATTTAATCATGCCCATGCGATCGCGTCAGCCGGGGCTGATATTATTGCTGTTGATGCTACGTTACGACAACGCCCTGGCGGGGAAACCCTCTCTGAATTAATTACCCGAATTCACGAGGAACTAGGGAAACCAGTTATGGCGGATATCGATACGATTGAAAGCGCAACCGCCGCCGTGAAAGCTGGGGCTGATTTTGTAGGAACAACTCTTTATGGTTACACTGCCTCCACTCAACACCTTCAGCCACCGGGGTTTGCACTTTTGTCTCAAATCGTCGAACAGTTAGATGTGCCAACCATCTGTGAAGGGGGGATTGCCTCGCCCCAGATGGCACAACAAGCCCTCCAGCTAGGCGCTGATGCTGTGGTGGTGGGAACAGCGATTACGGGAATTGATTGGCAGGTTAAAGCTTATCAAAAGGCGATGAGGGATGGTTATGAATTATGAATAATGAATTTGAATTTCCTATTTTATCGGATTTACGGTAAAATAATAGGTTTTTTTCGGGTATTCCTATTGCCCATGCGATCGCAAAAGTGAAAAAATGTAAACAGAGCGGTAGTCCGTGACTAGGGGTATTTAGGGTTCAGGTGCGAAACATTCCCAGGTTCAGCGAAGGGTGGTGGCGATTGGCACATAGACTTGCGATCGCTAAACCGGGCGTTGACCCAGATTGTAAAGAATTGCAACTAATGTGCATAACCTCTAGCCAAGTGGACGTATTTCCTAGTGGAGGTGATGGTTATGCTGACACTCTTGATTTTAATTGCCTATCTTACAGGTTCTGCAATTTTCCTCGATGTTTTGTTTAAGGAAGAGTTAAAACAGTTTTAAGGAGACAGATACGGCGACAAATTTTTCTGAATTAGCAAATGGGTTGTTCGGGTTTAGTGCAGCTTTTCCGAGACCTTGGTTAAGTTATCAAAACAGTCAGGAATGACACCTTGCTATCTCTCATGACCCATAATATAAAACGGCGGCGGGGTAGCTTGTCTTTCATCTAGAGACAAATGGATTCTCCCACCGCCTTTTTATACGCAAGTACCCTTTAGCCAAAAACTCGAAACTGCGTTGCTGTGCGATTTTTTATCGTACTTGACTAATACGGCGCACACTCAAATAGCCTTTTAGCTTTTTTATTTGGGAAAAGATTCGCTGAATCTGTTTATGATCGTAGATATCAATGCATAAATAAATCATAGCCGTTTTATCAGCGGAACGATCCATACGGATATCTCTAATATTAATTTTGAGATCCTTTAAAAGACTGGTTATGTGGTTGAGGACACCCACTTCGTCACAAACTTCGACTTGAATATAAATTGGGTAAGTTTGACCTTCTGTATTATTCCAGCTAACCTCGATCAGGCGATCATCTGGTACATTGTCCCAATTATGGCATTCCTGGGTATGAACAGAAATACCACGTCCTGCAAGTTTGACAACGCCAATAATTGGTTCACCAGGTACAGGATTGCAACAATGAGCAAGGTGATAGCCTAATCCTTCTATCCCTGCAATGGGTGACTTGCTTGAGGAGATATTAACGGTGTGTGAGATTGTAGGAGGCGTAGTTGACAACTCAGGAGTATTATCAATTAGTTTTTTGTTATTGGTAGCTTCTCGTATGCGATTAGCTACCCGATTGAGGGAGAGTTCACCATAACCTAAATTAGCAAGTAAATCATCAACGCTATGATAATTACATTGCTCCACCACGTCCTTCATTGCTTCAGACTCCAGCAGAGTTTCAAGACCATCTTTGCCTAGTTCTTTTTGCAGAAGTTCTCGACCACGGTCAATATTTTCTTGCCAATGCGATCGCTTATACCATTGACGAATCCGATTGCGGGTACTATTAGTCTTCACAAATTGCAGCCAGCCTAAGTTAGGATGACTGTTTTTATTGGTGATGATTTCCACAATATCCCCAGTCTTCAGGGAGGTATCTAGGGTAACCATCTGCCCATTCACTCGCGCCCCAGCACAGTGGTTACCTAGATCAGTATGAATACGATAGGCAAAATCAATAGGGGTTGCCCCCTTCTGTAGTTTCTTAACATCATTTTTGGGAGTTATTAGATAAATGAATTTGTCTAAATCACTTGAATTTCTAGTTAACTCTTGGAGTAATAAAGCTTTGTCTTGTGTAGACAGGCTAATCATTTTAAGTTCTGATTCTTTATTTTTAACATTAATAACCTCACAAGTCGGTATTTCATTAATAGCTTCTACTAGCTGATCATGAGCCTGCTTTATTTCGCTTTTTTCTTTCCTATAACGACGACTTTTAGTTACTATATCAAGCTGGAGTATTATTCGCTGATCTGATAATTTATCAAGATCTATACTCAATAATTCAAATTTGCTATATCGAATAATATTACCTATTGTTATTACAGATTCTTTTTGGCATTTAACTACCAAATTGAATCGTTGACTCTGTGCCAGTTCATAATTTCTTTTCGACAACGGTTGAGCATAAGAGGCTGGATCTTTGTAACGGTGGTGAGAAGCCTGATCCAGACCTAGCAAACCAATTCCTACCTCTGCGGCAAGATGCATCCTCTGTGTCCGGATCTGAAATTCTACAATTCGTGCCTGTGGTTCTCCATATCTGATATTGATATGAATAGATTGATAACCTGTAATCTTGGGATGTTTAATATAATCTCTTAGGCTTTCTTTCAGAATTCCTTCTCCCTGAAAAAATCCTCCCATTTCCTGTACAATTGCCAAAACCTTGTAACATTCGCTTTCAGTTTTAGTGATAATACGAACCCCAATGATATCCAGGATTTTGTTTAAAGAAACTTTGCGAGCTGTTGACTTTTTATAGATACTGTAAATTGCCTTAGCTCTAGGAAAAATTTCAGCCTGGATTTTAGCTTCTGCAAGAAGAGACTCTAAGTCTGAAGTGAGATTCTCGATAAAGTCTTCTCGCTGTGGGAATCGGCTTTCCAGAGCTTGGTTAATTTCTTCGTATTCGTGAGGATGGAGAAAAGCAAAAGCTCGTTCTTCTAATTCTTCACGTAACTCATTGAACCCAAATCGCATAGCTAGAGGTGAAACTATGCTTAAAACACAATCGGCTATTCTGGAAGCGAGACCAGAGGATATGGAATTCAAAATACCAAGGGTATACTTAAAATTTAATAATTCGATATAGATGACATCTTGAGGCAGTTTTTCTGTCTGTAACAACCCATAGGCATCATCATCAGATATAGCCTCTTTACATAAATGCTTAACTGTGAACAGCCAGAGCTTTTTGTGAACTTGTAGTCGTGCAATCTGCCGATTTATATTTTTATCTGTTAATTTCTGAATTGCCTCAATTGCCTCATCATAGCACTTCCATACTGGTTCAATTAAGTCTTTTGTAGGTTTTTCTTGTTCACGAAAAGAAAAACTATTTAAAATTCTATTTTCTTCTATTTGTCCTTGAGTCTCAAGACAAACTATGACAATTGACTGGGCATTAATGTCTGTAGCGATATTCATCGCCTCCTGATTTTGTTTGTGTGCTTCTTCAGGCGAGTTTATTAAAGCTGTTAATCTTGCCAAATAGGTGAGCGCCTGTGCTTCATGGTAGCGCATACGGTACTCTTTGAAGCGGGCTAAAGAGTCTTCCAGATCCCGCTTGGCTAAACCAATATTTCCTAATGCTAGGTAGGTTTTACCACGGCTAAATAAAACTCGTGCGTAGCTGCTCAGTATTTCTGGATTGGGAGATTTAAAGCAAGTAGCCGCCTCTGTATAGGATTGCAAGGCAGACTCATATTCACCTTGAGTAAATTGCAGATCTCCTTGAATAATTAGGCGTGAGCCGTTCACTCCAACATAACATTTATTCTGCTTATCAATCCGTTCCTTAGATTTATGGCTAAACTCATCAGCTTCATCCAAACGACCAGTTGATAAAGCGATTCTAGCTAAATTGTTATATGTCTTTATTTGACCATATTCATCAGGTTGAATACCATCTTTACCTTCTTTAATATGCAAAGATTCTCGATAAGTTGCCTCAGCTTTCTCATAGAGACCTAAATGAGTGTAGATATCTGCAAGATAATCTAAATCTCGTGCTTCACCATGACGGTCATCGATGGATTGTTTAAGTTTAATAGCACGCTTAAGGTTAGTCTCTGCTTTTTCCAACTCACTTTGGAATTTTTGGCAAATACCCAATCGTGCCAAAGATTTAGACTCTCGATATATATCTCCTAGCGCAGCGAATTCTATCACACTATCGCGAAAGAATTTTTCAGCTTTCAAGAAATTGCTCTGATGACGCTCGATACTACCTTGACGATATAAAATTAAAGCCAGACCTAGTTTATCGTCAGAACGAGTAGCTAGTGCATAAGCAGTATTAGCAATATTACGGGCATTATCACACTGACCAAGATCCGTATAACAGCCAACCATTTTCCCTAAAGTGCGGATTTGCATTGGAAAATCAGCTTGACTTTCCGCTATCTCTAGAACAGACTTCAAGGCTTGCAAAGCTAGTTCAGGCTGCCCCCTAAGATGACGCATCTTGCCCACATAGTACAAAGCAACAGAAGCACCTAGTTGATTCCCTTTTTGCTCAAAAATTTCGTAGGCTTTTTGGAAAATCTCTTCAGCATTTGCTGCGCTACCTTGTTTCTCTAGTTTTCGACCTTTCTCTAACAATAGCCAGGGTTTATCTACAAAAATAGCATCATCAAGATTAATTAGCCATTCTCCTAATCCAGTCAGTCTCTCTGATAGAAGCCGTTCTTTTTCATGTGAGCGACCCACCAGCTCATTTAAAACCTGTGCTGCTGTTTCTACTTGCCCAATTTTACACCAGTCATAATATGAGTCGAGGTAAGCACGGCGATCTAATTTTTCCAAAGGACTTTGTTTGCCCTGTTGCCAATAATAGTGAGCTACCTTTTCTTGCCAATCTACCATTTTTTCCTGAGACTGAGAGGTACGCCAAAATTCGGCAATCAGAGGATGCATCTGGAACTTGTCACAGTCCACTCGGGTTAGCAATCGGCGCTGTAATAACGACTCTCCCACACTTTCTGAAATATCCAGATACGTCCAGGCTGAACGTTGAACGGGTGTCCGAAATACTGAAAGACGACTTAAGGCTTCCCGTTCTGTTTCATCAAGATGTATGGCTACATTTTCCAATAGTCTCTTATTGAGTTCAGCGCCATAACGTTTATCATATTCGACCAGCCGATTCAGGAGATTTCCCATCGAGTTCCCTAACAAACAGTACCACTGAATAACTAGATCGATAGCTAAAGGATGTCCGGCTGTTTTTTTGATCACCGCAATTACATCATTTGAGGAGCATTCAATCCCTGAAGCTTGGCATCTTTGATTAATATACTTAACCGCTTCCTCGTATTGAAAGCCTGTCACATTAAATTTATGAACTTGACTAGCTAGCCGTACTCCTAACGACTTCTCTGGAGAATGGTCGATCAAGATTAATCGGTTCTTCCCTCCATGGGTTCTGAATCGTTGAATAAACGGCTCAATCTCTGAATAGTTGGCAAGCTGAAATCCATCAATAAAAAATGCATAATTGGCTAATTTGCTAGTGCTGATAACCTGCACTAAAGTGGGGATTTTATGGGTACTTTTGATTGTGTCTTCGGCATAAGTTGTGACGAATCCATACTCACCATTGCTTTTGAGGAACTCGTTCACCTGCAACAATAGTTCATCTAATATCAGTTCTTCTTTATCCAGCCAGCAAACTTTGTAATCCTTACTGAGCTGATGCGCTAGTTGTGCTGCCAAGTAAGTCTTTCCTACCCCCGACTCTCCCCACATTATTACGACTGGGGAGGCTTGAAGCAATTTTTTTACCTGTTCCAACTCAGTCTGCCTGCCATAAAAATCAGGAAAACTTGGAGGTGTAAAAATGGGAAGAATAGGTTCCTGAAAACAAATTGATGCTTGAGATAATGAGAGTTTATGACCTTCTTTGAAGGGATATATATCTGGCTTAATATCTGTTGAGCATTGCAAAATTTGTTCTTTGGCATACTCATGCAACTCATCAACAGAAATTATCCCATCTTTATTCAGATCGGCAGCACCAGTCTCCATCCCTTCAACCAGGAAACGAGTGTACAGTGAGAGATCCGTTCCTGATTGGGAATACTCTAATAATCCAGAAGAGGCAAGAACAGCAGCATCAGCTTTAGCTGTCATTCCCTTAGCGAAAGCCCCACTAAAGCAACAGTCAAGAATCACCACTTGTTTCCGAGAAGGGCTGGTGAACATGAGGCTATGCACAAAGTCAGAAGGAATTGCCGTTGCTGCTAGTCGTGTCTTTTTAGTTGTAGGACTAGTTAAATACAGTTTTCCTCTATTGTCTGTGATGCCATGACCTGAGAAATACAAGAGCAATAGATCATCTTTGTGGCAATCGGCAAATAGTGCCTCAATCTTCTCCCGCATCTGCTGGGGGTCAGGATTGGTGATCACCTCAACGGCATCAAATCCTCCCCTCTCTGGATGTCGCAAAACTTTCTCCATTGCTTGTACATCCTTTTTAGAACCGGGGAGTGGGTCTAAACCAAACTCGTACTGACTAATCCCAATCAGCAATGCTAATTTTGCCATTTGCCACGTCCTACGCCCTCTCTACAAAGTCTTTGAGTTGTTCAATCAGAACCAATACCTCTTCTTTGCTGGTGCCAACAGTCTCTAACTCAATGGTTTTACCATTAGCCTCTGCTTTCACCTTAACTTTTTTACTAGACAAGCGGCTGAACAGAAAGTTCACGACAGGTCTGATTGTCGGTAAAGGGATCTGGGTGGTTAAGACGCCAACCATCAATTTACCCAAATCCTCTGCTCCTGCTTTCACGTCTCCGGCTGGCTTTTCTCGGATACGCTCAACAGACTCGACTTCTTCTAAAGAATCTATATCCTCATAGAGACTTTGTGTAAGGGTTTCCAAGTCTTCGGAGTCCAAATCAGAATCGCTAAAGTCGATGGTAAGCTGAAGATTAGACATACCTGCCATTGTCAACCTCTGAGTGGGAATACTACTCTATTCAACCTTAGCCAGACACTAAATTTTGTGATCTAAGTTGTACAAGAGTTGTTTAAACTGTTCCTGAAAGGCATCTCGGCTAAATTGAGCCAGACATTGTTCTCGCAACCACTCCCCGTCACAGCGCTGATCATCTCCTTTAAGAATTTCAATACAGGCTGCTGCTACGGCGTCCGGATCACGGTGCGGTACTCGCCAGCCTAAACGTTCATCTTGTAAGGGATCAGCCGATCCATCGGCGTCCCCAGCTAATACAGGTTTACCACATGCCATGGCTTCTAGATAGACGATACCAAAACCTTCTTGAGAGGGCATGATATAAGCATCAGCTACGCGGTAATGTTCAACTAAGTCACTGGTGGGAACGAACCCGGCAAAAACGACGCGATCGCAAACACCGAGATCTTGAGTCAGTTGTGCTAATCTAGGCTGATCATCACCGCGCCCAATGACTAAATATTTCACCTCTGGGAAAACCGCCGTGATTTTGGGGAGGGCGCGAATCGTTACATCCACTCCCTTATAAATATCCCCTGACCACAAACGTGCTACAGTCATTAATACTTTAGCCCCTGCCAAATCATATCGCTTAATTAACTCTGGAGACTTTTCACCAGGGGTAAAGACATCACCATCCACCATACAAGGTAAAATCTTTACCTGATGGGGATCTAAGTCATTCGCCGCACAAGCGCGATCGCGACTGTAGCGACTAATTGTCCAGATTTGAGCCGCACCAGTCAGCGCCTGACGTTGGGAAGTGGGTAATTGCTGCCAAACTTCCTTCCCATAAGTCAAAACGGTATAAGGAATACCCAATGGCTGACAAAGAAACTGAATCAGAGGGGCTAAGTTAATATGACCGCAGAATACATGCTTTGGACGTTTTTGCCACAAACAAAGCCCCAGCGCTGCGGCTAACCTGAGACGCCCTAACATCGGCGGTTTGGTTTTCAGGTAATGGAATTTTAGACAGGGAACATCAAAAGGGTTGTCACATCCTGGGCTATCCCGAAGTAAAAATACCTCAGCGCCTATCTCGGTTTCAGTGTGAGCCTGAATTGATATATAAGCTTGTAATATGTTTTTGACGTAAGATTGAATCCCACCTTCAATCGCAAAAATCTCTAGAAAAACAAATAAATGATGAGTTGGGGTATTATTTAGACTCGTCAATTTTTTCTTTTCCCCCGACTTACTAACGCCGTATGTTTAAATTATTCCTAACCCCAATACTACTCGAATAAGTTCTATTTGCCTGTTCGCTATTCCCTGGACATAATATAACACCTGTCATTGCCTTAGCTTGAAAGATAAACTAAGACAGCGACAGGTGTTGAGTTCAAAGAACTTGAACCGTTTAGAACAGACCCAAAGTAAACGACTTATCAATGGGGAACGTTGCGCCAATACCCATCCACAGAGTAACCAGGGTACCAATCATAAATACAGTGGTTGCCACTGGACGGCGGAAGGGGTTTTGGAACTTGTTGACGTTTTCGATAAAGGGAACCAGGATTAGACCAAGTGGAATAGCTCCCGTCAACGCAATCCCTAAGAGTTTATTAGGAACAACGCGCAGAATTTGGAATGAGGGATAGAGATACCATTCCGGTAGGATTTCTAGGGGAGTAGCAAACGGATCAGAGGGTTCGCCAACCATAGCTGGATCGAGGACAGCTAGAGCAACGCATAGAGCGATTGTCCCCATAATCACTATCGGGAAGGTGTAGAGCAGGTCATTGGGCCAAGCGGGTTCACCGTAGTAGTTGTGACCCATGCCTTGGGCGAGTTTTTCGCGTAATTTGGGATCGCTGAGATCCGGCTTTTTCAGAATTGACATGATTTTAAATGTCCTTAATCAACAAAGAGTAGCACGTCTTTGCAGGGAATTGCACTTTACAGGGGACCGGAGATACCCTGCTTACGAATCATGATAAAGTGCAGCAGCATGAAGACGGCGATTAGCCAAGGAAGAACGAAGGTGTGCAGGCTATAGAAGCGAGTCAATGTAGCTTGACCCACACTTTGACTGCCACGAATGAGTTCAACGATTAAGGAACCAACTACAGGAATCGCGTCAGGAACACCGGAGACGATTTTGACTGCCCAGTAACCTACTTGATCCCAAGGTAGGGAGTACCCTGTCACGCCAAAGGAGACGGTAATGACTGCCAAAATTACGCCTGTTACCCAAGTTAATTCCCGTGGCTTTTTGAATCCGCCCGTCAGATAAACCCGGAAAACGTGCAAAATCATCATTAGCACCATCATACTGGCAGACCAGCGGTGGACGGAACGGATCAACCAACCGAAGTTGACGTCAGTCATGATGTACTGCACAGACGCAAATGCCTCAGTGACAGTCGGTCTGTAGTAGAAGGTCATGGCGAATCCAGTAGCGAACTGGATAATAAAGCAAACCAGAGTAATGCCACCGAGACAGTAGAAGATATTAACGTGGGGAGGAACGTACTTTGATGTTACGTCTTCAGCTAATGCCTGAATTTCTAGACGCTCCTGAAACCAGTTAAAAGCTTTTGATTCAGTTACCTGTTTAGAAAACATGAAGCCAGAATTTTTAGAAGGATATTGCTGTTTGAGTGTGAGCTAATCCTGGATAGGGTTTAAACTACCAGGAAATGAGATAGCTCTGGGGCTAGTGTGTTTAATACCGCTTGGGCGGAATCTCTGTATCGGGAACACTGACCCGATTTGAAATTGCTCTATGAGAAATGTAACATAACTTGACAAGAGTAGCTTGAGCCAGGCGTCAATCCGTTGAGGATTCGTAATTCGTCCTTTGTCATTTGTTGAAAACTGCTTACACTCTGTCGGGGCGGGTTTAGGGATATCAGGGTGAAAACGTTGCCGTTAGCGGTAAAACCCGCCCCTACATCTCCCCAGACGCGCCATGGCGCGTCTCTACATTGCACCCCATCTGCGCCAAGAGGGGAAAACTGTACCGTTGGTACACTTAATTTTCCCAGACTTTGCCAAACTAGATAAATGAAAGCATCAAAGCCTACCGTTAATTTTTGTTGAGTTATGCCAAAACGATCATTCTGGGTTGGACTCATAATCCTTTGCCAAATTGTCCTGTTATGGGTAGGGTGGACTCCCTCAGCCTCAGCATCGACTCAAGAACAACAGCTATTTTCCGAAGCGTGGCGGATTGTCTCGCAAGCGTATGTGGATGACTCCTTTAACCAGCAAAACTGGTGGCTAGTGCGCCAGAATACGCTTAAGAAAGGTTTAGATAACCGCGACGCCACCTACAAGGCGATTCAGAGCATGTTAGCCACCCTGGAGGACCCCTACACGCGCCTGCTTAAACCGAGTCAATATCGCAGTCTCAAGGTGAATACATCGGGTGAACTTTCGGGTGTGGGGTTACAAATTGCCCTGGATGATGAAACCGGTCAATTAGCCGTCGTCGCGCCCATCGCTGGCTCACCTGCTGATCAAGCTGGAATTCAACCGCGCGATCGCATCGTGGCAATTGATGGCGAAACCACAGACACCTTAACCCTTGACGAAGCCGCCGCCCGGATGCGTGGACCTGTTGGCACAAGTGTAACCCTCTCAATTCAGAGTAAGGACGAGCAACCTAGGGTGATTGAACTCGTGCGCGATCGCATTGCCCTCAATCCAGTTTATGCCGCACTTGATTCTGAATCCAATGTCCCAATTGGCTACATTCGCTTAACCCAATTCAGCGCCAATGCGCCCACGGAAGTCGCCAACGCCATTAACCAACTCGAACAACAGGGAGCAAATGCTTACATTCTCGATCTGCGGAATAATCCAGGAGGTTTACTGCAGGCGGGTTTAGAAATTGCTCGTCTCTGGCTTGATCGAGGCACTATTGTCTATACTGTTAATCGCAATGGCATGATGGGCAGTTTTGATGCGTTTGGACAGGCACTCACACAAGCCCCCTTAGTTGTATTAGTCAACCAGGGAAGTGCCAGCGCCAGTGAAATTTTAGCCGGCGCACTTCAAGATAATGGCAGAGCGAAACTTGTAGGGGAAAGAACCTTTGGTAAAGGTTTAATTCAGTCCTTATTTGACTTATCCGACGGATCAGGTTTAGCCGTAACCGTTGCTAAGTATGAGACTCCCAATCATCGAGATATCAACAAGTTAGGGATTACGCCCGATTGGGAAGTTTCTCTCGATTCAATTCCTGTAACTCGTGCTGGTACAGCCTCAGATCGACAATATCAGGCAGCAGTAGAGTTGTTAACGGGTAATTCTGTCTTAGCCGCTAAAGCCGCATAAGTCAGAGATGAGGGAGATGGCGGAGGTGTAGGGGCGGGTTTTACTCATAACGTTTTGGCACAAACCGATAACTGAACTAAACCCGCCCGTCTCAGGATTCAGGGGAAGCAAAAATTAAATTAGAGCTGATCTGAACCGTCAAAACTTAGTCGGGGCGGGTGCGAGTTACATCTCTTGTGAGGGAAGAAACGATAGTAGTAAAACCCGCCCCTACACAATCAAACTCGGTCAATTTGAGACAGCCGTTTATAAGCCTGATCGATCGCGCCTTTCCCCCTCAGCGCCCCGGTGTTTGCCCCCGGGCAAATATAACTCAAGGTGTTTGGTGTAAAGCGATCGAGGAGAAACTGGAGGCTGTGAAGTTGTCGTTGCCAGTGAAAGGTTTTTGACGCTCGTAACGGTACAGGTTCTCCCTCTGGGTTCGGTAGCAAATGGCGTCCAGAAAATAAAACGCCCCCTTCCTGGTTGTATTGACATCCTCCCCCGGCTAAAGAGCGCGGGGGATTCCTCACCACGCCACCTTTAGCCGGGGTGGTCGCTGATTGGGGTTGACGCTTCGCTGAAGGTTGCCTCCAAATGAGGTCTTACACCCTCTCCACGTCCGTTTAT
>NZ_JAVKEW010000267.1:0-11917 GCF_040226375.1 Coleofasciculus sp. G2-EDA-02
GTAGGCTTCTCCCAGATTATTTTGCGTCATTGCCCAATTGCTAGGAAAGGCGTCACGGGTTCTAACTTCTAGGGCGGCTTGATAGGATGCGATCGCACGTTCGATATTCTCTGCCCTTTCTCCCCGGATTCTGTCAGAGTAGGCATTCCCCAGATTATTTTGAATTGATGCCCAGGTTTCTGAGTGATTCTCGCGGGTAAAGATAGTCAGTAATACTTCATAACCCGTAATCGCGATTTCCAGATTATTTGCCTGATTCCCTAAAGGAAACTGCTGGATCAGATTACTGAAATTACCAATATCTGCGGCAATACTTCTAGCTTGTGCGGGTTCCACTTCTGCCAGTTTTGCAGTTGCCCAGTCATACAATATCCGGGCAAAGTTATCATCCAATAGATGCAGGTTTTCCTGGAGGAGGGGATAGACAACTTGCGGATCAACATCACTATCTGACGTTGCTTGTAATACTTCAACCAGAAAGTCGAGTTGGGCTTCAGGAGTTGCAGTTGAGGCGGATAATCCCAAGAATTCCCTTAACTGATTTGCCATTCCGATTAAAAACTTCGCCGCATTTTCATCGCCTCTCTCTGCTAACACTTCCGCTACCTGTATCATGGTTGCCACTAACCCGGCATCAACAAACTCGGCGTTATCCTGTAATGTCTGCCCTTCCTCACCACTGGGACAGGTTAATAGGGTATTAATCAGGGTTAGATAGGCTTGTTGGCGTGCTTCATCCATGGGGCAATTGAGGCAGGAGATGCTAACTATGGTATCGCAAAAGACAGTCGCCAGGGTAATTAGGGCATCAACTAAACTCCGTTAATTGTTTCAATGCAGACAGACGTGTCTAACTTTTGGGGTTGTTTCTATAAGAATCCGAGTCGTCTTTAGACGACTTACGCTTTTAGCCAAGAACTTGATTTCTTGGCGGGGGAATGGTTAGATTGCTCTGTTGAGCCTCGACTAAGGATGCTTTGAGCCTCGACTAAGGACGCTTTGAGCCTCGACTAGGGACACTCTGAGCCTCGCCCATGACGCTTTAAGCCTCGACTAGGGATGCTCTGAGCCTCGATTAAGGACGCTTTGAGCCTCGCCCATGACGCTTTGAGCCTTGACTGGGGACACTCTGAGCCTCGACTAAGGACGCTTTAAGCCTCGACTAAGGACGCTTTGAGACTCAACCCCGACTCAGAACGACAGACATAGACTCAATCAAGCTATACATGGTGCGTTACATTTCATTAACGCACGATGGCGGACTGACACAGCTAAAATTGTGGAATAGATTTGACGGTGAAATTGGGCGCACACCGTGCGCCCCTACAAGACTAATCCACCATTTTAGGTGTGCCACGCTACTACAATATCTGCGATCGCACTCAACCCCGACTCAGAACGACAGACATAGACTGAATCAAGCTATACATGGTGCGTTACATTTCATTAACGCACCCGACAAGATCTGCGATCGCACTGTTGGGGTTGTTTTATAAGAATCCGAGTCGTCTTTAGACGACTTGCGCTTTGAGCCAAGAACTTGAGTTCTTGGCGGGGGAATGGTTTAGCTATACATGGTGCGTTACATTTCATTAACGCACCCGACAAAATCTGCGATCGCACTGTTGGGGTTGTTTTATAAGAATCCGAGTCGTCTTTAGACGACAGCAAACTAACAATATTTCGACTTAATGAAACAGGCACCTGTGGTACGATATGATTGTCGGCAGATTAGTCCACTACAAATGACCAATAACAATCAAACCTCAACCAAATTCCCCACCACGCGATCGCGCCCTTCTACCTTTGCCTTATACAGTGCTTGATCTGCCTCAGCTATCAGCCTTTCGGGTGTAGTTCTTGGCGGCGGAACCACGCCAGCTACCCCAAAACTCAAGGTGACAAACTTACTCACCAAAGATCCCTCATGGACAATCGCCCGAGCCTTCACTTTCAACCGAATCGATTCAGCCACCTGCATTGCACCTCTGAGGGACGTATTCGGTAAAATAATCACAAATTCCTCACCCCCATACCGAGCCACCACATCCGCTGGACGCTTCGCCGCTTTACGCAAAATATCAGCCACCTGTTTCAAGCACTCATCTCCTGCTTGATGCCCATAAGTATCGTTGTACGGCTTAAAAAAATCAATATCACACAAAATTAACGCCAGGGGCGCTTGCTCCCGCGCCAATCGTTTCCACTCCTGCTGCAACGCCTCATCAAACGCCCGGCGATTGGCAATCTGGGTCAACCCATCCAAATCAACCAACCGCTGCAACTCCTGATTCATTTCCTCTAACTTCGCCTTCAACACCCGTTCCTGCTCAATTTTGCGACGTAACTCTGCCATAATCCAACGGGTTTGCAGTAATCGACGCACCCGTTGCCGCAGCACCGCCCAATGAATCGGCTTCGTGATATAATCCGTAGCTCCTGCCTCAAAAGCTCGGTCAACCGATTCCTGATTATTGAGTCCAGTAATCATCAGGATAGGGGGACAGTCCTGACCAAACATTTCCTGTAACTTAGCGCAACAGGTAAATCCATCCATCACCGGCATCATCGCATCTAACAAAACAATATCCGGTAACTGTTCGGTGCAACGCGCTAGACATTGATGCCCATCCCCCACTTCCAACACCCGATAGCCCTCCTGCTCCATCGCCCGACGTAGCACCAAGCGTAGGGTTTTTTCATCATCCACAATCAAAATCAAGGGTGAGTCATGCTGAAAGTCAGGCTCATTCATCATCGTTTCCTCGGATGCTCTTGTTGCAACGCGGCGACAACTCGCTCATACTCTGCATCAAACTGGGAAAGCAGGGTTAAAACACTCTCTAGATTTCCCGTGCGACCCCGCGCTTCTAAATCCGCACACAGTTGCGCTAAACCCGTTGCACCAATCGTCAGACTTGATGATTTCAACGCATGGGCGGATTGGTGCAGAGCATTAGCATCATCATGAGCGATCGCACTATGAATCGCTTGTACCCTAGGAGGGGAGTCTTCCAGATAAGAGTCAATCACCTCCGCGATTAACCCCTCAAAATCGTCTCCGGCTATTTCTCTTAAATCTTGCAGCACTTGACGATCTAGGGCGGGAGTTGCACTAGAATCTGAGGGTGTTTCTGGCACAAATACGTCCTCATCTGAATGATCCGTTATGCTATCTCTGCCTGCTTGAGCCAGCACCTGGGAATAGTTATTCAACGCTTGAACCAGGGCTTCCGGTCGAATCGGTTTACTGATATAGTCGTTCATGCCCACTTGCAGACATTGTTCTCGGTCTCCCTGCATGGCATGAGCCGTCATGGCAATAATCCAAGGTTGGCAAGCTGACGCCCCTTGAGCCCGGATGCGGGTAGTTGCCTCCAATCCGTCCATTTCAGGCATTTGCACATCCATGAACACCACCTGATAGGACTTACGAGCCAGAGATTCGAGCGCCTCTTGTCCATTGTTCGCCACATCCGCGCGATATCCCAATCGCTGCAACATCTGGCGAGCCACCTTTTGATTGACCGCCACATCTTCGACGAGCAGAATGCGTAACGGTAGCTTCTGGGCAAACTGAGCCTCAAGCAGTCCCGATAAGCGCTCGCCGGGACGCACCGAGATTCGCTTACGTCCTAAAATTGCCACAAACACATTATAAAGCTGGGATTGCTTAATCGGCTTGGTGAGAAACGCCGCAAAGTTGGGCATATCATCGGGTTGGGAGGAGGTTTGCCGCCCCACGGAACTGAGCATGACCAAGGGAAGTGGTTCACTCTTCGGTAACGCCTCAATGCGTAACGCTAAGGTAAAACCATCCATCTGGGGCATTTGCCAATCCAAAACCGCCAGATCAAAAGGTTCTGACTCGGCTAACCGATTCAACGCTTGCTCTCCCGATTCCGCCGTTATCACCTCCATCCCCCACGACTGCGCCTGTAGGGTAATAATTTGGCGATTCGTAGCATTATCATCCACCACCAGTAACCGTTTTCCCCGTAACTCCGGTTGGGGTGTATCCAACTCAGCCGTGACCGAATTAGGGTCTGATTTCACCACAATCGTGAAATAAAACGTCGAACCTTTGCCCACCTCACTCTCCGCCCACAAGCGCCCACCCATCCGTTCACTTAAACGCTTACTAATCGCTAAACCCAGTCCCGTTCCGCCATAATTGCGGGTCATAGACGCATCCACCTGAGAGAACGGTTTAAACAAGCGATTCATGCGATCGCGCGGAATGCCAATTCCCGTATCTCTAACCGTAAATTGCAGTTCGTAATCTTGGGCGTTGTCAATCCCACTTGGATCGGCTTTAATCTCCTGTCTAGGGGCTTCCCCAAGGGCGGGTTTAGTCAACTTATCGGTTTGTGGCAAAATATTATCGGTCAAACCCGCCCCTACACCGGATACTCCCCCAGACGCGCCATGTTCGGTCTCTACATCCCCAGACACCGCCCGACTCACCACTGACACCACCACTTCTCCCTGTTGAGTAAACTTCACCGCATTACTCAGCAAATTCACCAGAATCTGTCGCAGGCGGGTAATATCACCCACCACATTGCTTGGAGTTTGGGGTTCAATTAAATAAGCGAGTTCCAATCCTTTCGCCGCCGCTTGGGACGCCACTAAATCTAACGCTTCCTCAATACAAACATGCACATTAAACGGGTGTTCCTCTAATTCCAATTTGCCGGATTCTATTTTCGAGAAATCCAGAATATCATTAATAATAGTTAGCAACGCTTCACCACTACTACTAATCGTATTCGCAAAGTCTCGTTGCTGAGGCGTCAGTTGAGTATCCAACAACAACCCAGCCATACCAATCACCGCATTCATCGGCGTGCGAATTTCATGGCTCATCATTGCCAGAAACTCACTTTTGGCTCGATTGGCGACTTCGGCTTCCCGTTTGGCTTTATGGAGGGCGAGGTTCTTCAGCGTCAGTTCTTCCCGCCGTTGTTTTTCCTGTTCTAAGAGTTGAGCTTGAGCTAAAGCAATCCCAACTTGCGCCGCTACCGCTTCTAACAGTTCAATCTCATCGGCATTCCATTCCCGGAAGCGATCGCATTGATGTAAACAAATAATACCATTGGTCTGCTCCTGATACGAAGTACGCACCGAAAGCATGGATTTAAGACCAATCTGACGACAAAGAAAATCCGCCCCCTCTAGTCGTGGATCAGTATAAACATTCTCGGAACTCACGGCTTGATCTTGCGCCAGCACCGCTTGGGCGTGAGGATTACCCAAAACTGGAATCATTTGCTCTCGGGTAGACTCATAACCGGGTTCTAAATATTCCGCCACCAATGGAATTTGGGGACAAGGCTTTGCCAAATAGGTATGAATCAAGCAACGATTCACGCCAAACACCTGACCCACTTGCGTCGCCGCCGTCTGAAAAATATGGTCACTATTTAAGCTTTGGCGAATTTCTTGGGTAATGTGTTTAAGCAGCAACGTGCGTTGTAATTGCCGCTCTAATACAGTTTTAGCTTGTTGACGTTCGATCTCATTACCTACCCACTGTGCCATGAGTTTGAGCAGTTGATGGGACGCCGAGGGATTTTTGGCGGTGAGGGTGGCGGGACGTTCCTGAACACTGAAAAAGCACAGCGCCCCATAAATGTTTCCGGCTACCTTGACACTCGTACCCAGATAAGATTTCATCCCAAACCTTAGACAGGCTGGATGATTTGCCCACTCTGTATCTTGAGCCAACTCAAACGCGATCGGTTCTTTGGCTTGGGTTGTTTCGCGACAAATCGTCTGTTCTAATTCAAAGCTATCCCCCGCCTGCACTTGTCTGGACCCATTGGGGGGAACTTGAGCCGCGATCACCAGACAGCGCCCTTTCTCAATCCGAGACACAATACCGACATCGTAACCAAAATGACGCCGCCCTAAGGCTAAGAGTCCTTGCAGGCGTTGCTCAAACGTGAGTTTTGGTGCAGCCGCGACTCGATATAAACCCCGAATTGCGGCTTCGGCTTGGCGCTGTTGTTGCTCAATCTGTTTGCGCTCGGTAATGTTACGGATAATGCCAATAATCTGATTATCCAAAAATGGCACGAGTCTGGCTTCATAGTTTTGCTCTCCTTTTGCTAAGGATAAGGAATACTCCAGACTCACCGGGGATAGGCTTTGAATCACCCGCGCGATCGCCTGATGCATTTTATCACTCACATCAGCAGGTAGGACATTGTATACAGGCTGTCCCAGAAACTGTTCTGGCTCGACATATAATTCACCCCGATTGGTGGCTTTATAGTCGAGAATGGTGCCATCTTGACTCAATCTAAAATACAAATCTGGAAGGGCATTAAAAATCGCTTGCAGTTCTGAGTTTTTCTGATGTAAGGCTTCCTCAGCTTGTTTACGATGAGTGATGTCACCAAAGGTAACGGCAAACCCATCCCCTAATTTGACGGCGGCGATTTGAAACCAAGCCTGAATCCCGTCGTGGTGGTAATGAAATTCTCGCTCAATGGGGATACCGATTTCTGTTACCTGAACATAGAAATCAAAGAGTCCTTCCTGGCGGTTTCCCGGCATTTCCACGAGTAAATGCTTACCGATGAGTTCCTCACTCGTCCGTCCTACCATACGTTCGGCGGCGGGATTGATCAATAACCATTTAAAATCAGTAATAGTCCCTTTGCGATCGCGAACGGCTTCAAATGCCATTACCCCATCCAGGGAACTATTTAATACCCCAGATAGCAGGGATTGGGAATATTCCAGAGCGGCTTGACTTTCTTTTACATCTGTGATGTCGATGCAAGAACCGATATAACCCAAGAAACTGCTATCGTCACCAAACCGAGGAATACCTGTATCTAAGAACCAACGGTATTCCCCATCAGCGCGTCGCAGTCGGTATTCCATGCGAAAGGATTGGCGACGGTTAAAGGCATAACTATAGGTTTGTAGACAATTAGGCTGATCATCTGGATGTACCGCCTCTACCCAACCCTCGCCGAGTTCATCTTCTAAACGGCGTCCGGTAAATTCTAACCAGGGGCGGTTAAAAAACGTACAATTCCCATCGGTGCCAGCCACCCAAAGCAGTACAGGCGCACTATCTGCCATGGTACGGAAGCGGGCTTCACTCTCTCGTAAGGCGGCTTCGGCTTGCTTGCGTTCAGTGACGTTGTGAGCAACACAATAAATTAACCCCTCTTCAACTAAGGCTTTAGCATTCCACAACAGCCAGCGATAGGAACCATCTGAACAGCGATAGCGATTTTCAAAGGCGATGGAGTCTTTCCCAGTTGTCAGTTTTTCGGCTTCCGCCAGAGTCGCGGCGCGATCATCGGGATGAACCAATTCTAGATAAGGTTGGGCTAAGAGTTCAGCTTCACTCCAACCTAAGGTTTTTTCCCAGGCGGGATTCAGACGCCTAAAATAGCCATCAAACCCCGCAATACAAAGCATATCAACGGACAGGTCAAAGATGCGATCGCGCTCTTGTTCGGCTTGGCGACGTTCGCTAATATCCGTTTGAATACCAATATAGTGGGTGAGTTTGCCGTTACTATCGCGGATGGGAGAAACGGACAGTTCATTCCAGAAGCGTGTACCATCTTTGCGAGAGTTTTGCACGATGACATGAGAGTCTTGTTCGTTTTTTAACGCCGCTTTCAGCTTATCTAAGCCAGGTTGTTGATGATTATCCCCTTGTAAGAAGCGACAATTTTTTCCCAAAACCTCTTGGGCTGAATAACCCGTAATTTTCTCAAAGCCGGGATTGACGAAAATAATCGGGTTATCGGGTAAATTTGGATCAGTAATCAGGATACCATTACTACTCGCCGCGATCGCCCGTTCCAACAGTTGTAAGCGCACCTCAGCCTGCTTGGATTCGGTAATGTCGCGGGTGACTTTGGCAAATCCCCTTAGGTATCCGGTTTCATCGCGCAGTGCTGTAATAATGGTTGTACACCAAAACTGCGAACCATCCCGCCGCATACGCCACCCTTCATCCTCAAATCGACCCATTTGGGCGGCAATTTGTAAAGATTGTTTAGGTTTGCCGTTTTCTTGGTCTTCTTTTAGGAAAAAACACTGATAATGTTGACCAATGATCTCTGACGCTGAATACCCTTTCAGACGTTGAGCGCCTGCATTCCAGCTAACAATTTTACCCTCAGTATCGATTAGGTAAATCCCATAGTCGTTAATCCCGTCAATCAGCAGGTTTAAGCGTTCATCACTGGCTTGCAGGGCGAGTTCACTGTGCTGGCGATCGCTAATATCATGAATCAGCCAGAGCATTCCGACAACCTTTTCTTCCCTATCTTTAATGACGCTATTGAGGGTTTCACCGATAAAACTGTCCCCATTTTGGCGTCGATATTTAATGGGTTTAGACTGATTAAAATCCACAGAATCAGGATTCCAACTCTGTCGCTCAAACTCCTGGGGATTAGTATACAACTGTTGCCAGGGTTGTCCCACTACGGCTTCTTGCTGGTAACCAAATAGCTGACTAAAGGCTGAGTTGACCTTCAGGATAAAACCCTCTGTATTAGTAACAATGACCGCTTGGGGAATCCCTTGAAACAGGGTGGCGTAATCAACTGGTATAGTTTCAGTCAAGGTTTTGGGGGAATTGGGTTGAGCGGTAGCGTTTCTTTGTCTTTGAGTTTGTCTTAAGCCGATTAAACCTGTAGCCAATAACCCAATTATGGCGAAAACACCGCCACATATTAACACTAGATAAATTGGGCTGGAACCGGATAGCCAGTCATTACAGCAATGAATTAACCCATCGATTAACAGTCGATTGAAAAAGGACAACATATAAACTCTACCGATCACAGAAACTTGGGCTTATTTGGCGCCAGTGATAAAAGGACTGAACTTCAGGTTAAGGGTATGATTTTAGAAACATACCTGTTGCAAAAACGGGTCGGTTATATCTGCCATGCATAGAGTTGAACAATTAACTAGTGTATCTACCCACAACTAGACGGCAAAGATCCGCGCGAGTTTTACGGATTTTTTATATTAAACGGTAAAGAGTTAAAGAAAATTTACGTTTTTATTAGTAAATTAATCAACAAAGCCAACAGCATTAAATGACGAAAGAGTCAAACCAATATTTTGTAGTTTTCCCTGAGAAATTCACCATCCAATGAAGCAACAAACATTGAGAGTGGCAAGCCGTCTCTTGATTGTGCCTAATCTGGCTAGAAGCGATTATCAATGTTCTAGACATTTAGATATTTTGCCGCTACCCACTTCAGCATTCGTTTGTTAATGATTTCTACGGGTTAATGGCAACATAAAAAATAGAACAGCTCAATTTCTATAATAAACGATCAAACACACTGTTGAAATACTCGGTGGTGCTACCCGGGGCAAATAGAGACAGTTGTCGGTATGCTACCTTAGCTGGGGACTCGCAAAAGCGTGTATCATCAACCCTGAGAATCCCAACCACAGTGAAGCCAATGCAAATCTATACCAGGCAATTGCGGGTGCGGCATTACGAAATCGATGTCCTCGGACATGTAAACAATGCTGTTTACCAGAATTATCTCGAACAAGCCGCCGTGGAACACGCCCAACTCCTGGGCTATTCTTTGGCACAATGCCGAAAACTGGGAGGTGTGTTTGTCATGCGTCGGATTGAAATCGACTATTTGCGTCCAGCTATAGCAGATGATACCCTAGAAATCACCACTTGGCTACAGCAGATGAAAGGAACCCGGGCGATTAGACGGTATGAAATTCATCGATTAGCACAAGTGCAACCCTTAGTTATTGCCGAAGCGATCTGGGTGTGGGTGGATTTAGTTACGATGCGCCCACAGGGAATTCCTAAAGAAATTTTGACGGGTTTCGAGCCAATCCAGCCCGATAATAAGCTGTCAAACACTTGATTTGAATGGTAGTAACTTAAGCTTAAGCCCAGGATTCAAGTTTTGGTATTATTCAGTAAAATTTAATTGAATTAAATTTCACGTTTTAAATATATTTACAGCGTCTTAAATTCTTATCCAAATGCAGAAACGACAGCGCTTATTTCGGTTTACATTTTTATTGATTTTGGTCGCATTGGTTCTATCGTTGATTATTAATATCTTTCTATTCTCCCAAGCAAAATCATACTACCTACAGCTAAATAAAACCAATCTCGACCCCTTCGGACTACAAACATTTAATAACGATTCATTGCCCGATAGTTCATTAACTACATCCCCAGTAACCGTCGTCTTCTTTGGGGATTCGCGAGCGGCTATGTGGGTTTCTCCACCAAAGCTCAATGGCTTTTCTTTTATTAATCGCGGCATTGGCAATCAAACCTCAACTCAGGTCTTGGGACGTTTTGAGCAACATATTTTACCCTTAAATACCGATATTATCGTTGTCCAAGTGGGAATTAACGACTTAAAAGCAATCCCACTATTTCCTCATAAAAAAGCCACCATTATCAGCAACTGCAAGGCTAATATTCAACAGATTGTCGCTCGTTCACTAAACCTTGATGCAACTGTGATATTAACAACCATTTTTCCCATTGGTCCGGTTCCGCTGATTCGTAAACCCTTTTGGTCACCTGATGTCGCCCAAGCGGTTAAAGAAGTCAATGCTTACCTCTACTCGCTAAAAGCCAAAAATGTCTTAATTTTAGATGCCTATTCGCTCCTCGGTGAGAATCAGCAAGTGCAAAGCAAATACGTTTACGATACTTTGCATATCAACCGCAGGGGGTATAAGGCGCTTAATCAGGAGTTAACAAAGATGCTATCGACTTGGTTGATAGATAACAGTATTAATAATTCATAAGTTAATTGTCTGCACAGGTTTAGCCACTGTAGGGACTCCCTCAATTGATCAAGAAAGCAAATCTGACCTGCTCACCTTGAGGATTGGCTTTGATTATAGAATGGGTAGATCTATCTACGGGCAGAAGCCAAGGCTGTCGTTAGTAGTTAGGATATCATTTGATATTTCAAATCAAGTTCGGGTTGACGCCGAAAAGGAGATTTCAATGCCACAATTTTTGATCATTTTTCAGCGACGGATTGGCAAAATGCTGTGGGCTTTAAGTTTAATCACGTTAATAAATGTAGGTAATTTATTGCTCGTGAATCATCAAGCCGCTTTAGCCGCCTCTGATACGCCCTTAACGACTCCACCGACAGCAGAAAAGACTGAATTAGGATTCTCGTCGCCGCAAGAGAAAGAAGAGGCGTATGAGGAAGCGACAGAAGCACTAACGAAAGATCCCAAAAAAGGGGTGGAAAAACTTTACGACGAGGAAATGGAAAAATATAAAGAATCTCAGCCGGATAAAAATGTGTTAGAAAAGGCAAAAGAGGTGATTGAAGGAATAACAAACAACGATTAAACGGAAATTCCCCCCAGCCCAAAAATCGCCACTGTTTCACCGTGCGACTTTCCAGCATTGTTTAGTCGCTCTACTTCCATACAATCGAGCCAAACCTTGAAGTAGGGGGGATTCCAACCTATTTTCAGCCAGAGTGCGATCACGCTGATATTATAAGTCAGAGCTATATATCGGCTTTCGACAGCCCAACTACAAGGGCAACTACGAACCGACTAAATGTTAACTTTATCTTAAAAAAGTAACAAAAACTACACTTTATTGACAATTTAATCAAGTCTCGTGAAATAATCATAGTAAGGGCAAATCGCATCGGCTTTAATCTTTCCTCGAAAAAGGAGAGATTAAAACGCTGCTTTGTTCATCTGTAAGCGCTATCCGTCGAACAGTGGACAGTAATGGACAACAAATAGCAAAACTGTAGAGATAGCCAGTCTCAGTTCTTTAATGAACTACGCTACCTGGGTCATGACACCTTAAGGTGCTTTCCAGCTTTAAGCTACTGTCGCTCAAATTTAAACATCTGTATTCGACTAAAGAAGTGATTTG
>NZ_JAVKEW010000268.1:0-23412 GCF_040226375.1 Coleofasciculus sp. G2-EDA-02
TTGTCATATTGCAAAAATAGCGCGATCGCGCTATTTTTGCAAGTGCTACATGGGTACGATATTTGAGGGTTTTAGCGCTCAAACCCCTACGGTGTAAGGCTTGACGCTGGGTGTAGTACATCTGAATGGGGGGAACTTCAGGATAAAGGAGAGTTTTATCCCAAAGATGCTGGATTATACGATGAAGATGAAACCCTATCGTACCAGCATGAAGATCGACTATGATTGTCATCGTCCGTTGGAAGTCGAAGCCATGTTTGGCAACCCAATCCGGGCGGCGCAAACGGTTGGGGTTGCGGTTCCCCAAATAACCCTACTCTATCAACAATTAAAATTCCTAGATACTATAAATATCACGATTGGTGATTAATATCAACGTTTCACCAAAACGCCTCTACAAGCTCCCTCATCTCCCGATCAAGGAGTTTCCCGCAGCGCTTGCAGATAATCCATCGCGGCTTCGAGTTTGGAGGGATAGCTATAAGAAAACTCTTCAAACCAAAGCCCTTCCTCAGAATGGGGCTTTAAATTATTTAACCATTCTTGGGCTTGTTGCTTCAGGGCTTCCCGTTTGCGCTGTTGTCGCTGTTTTACCTGTAGAGACGTTGCATGCAACGTCTCTTGCTCCTCTTGCCGTTGCTGCTGTCGTTTCCGTTGGGCTTCGCGCTCTTTCTCCTCAAACTCAGCTTTCAATTCTGAGAGTATACTATCTTCTACAGGCGATCGCGAGGATGGGGATGAGGAAATGGGTTGATACCTGGACGAATTCGTTGTGGGCGACTTCAATTCGTCCTCATCCAACAGAGGTTTTTTTTCAGGGGGTTTTCCCTGATCTTTTTCTTGATATTCTGTTTTGATTTGGGCTAATAAGTCATCAAGGGATTCTGCCATAAGACTAGACTCTCAGTGACGAGAGATGTTGTTATCAACAATTATAGTGAAGGACACATCCCAAAAGGTCATGTCCTGTATATCTTCTATTCTAATCCGCTTTGCTTTTGCCCACTCTGACAGACAATCCCTTGACACCTGCTCTCGATCAATCGCCTGAGTTAAGGATCGGATACTCCACCAGGAGACGGCGTGATACTCACAGATGAGGTAAATGCACCCCCTGTGTCAGAAAACCCACTAAACTGGGTTGCCTAATCGATTACAGCATTGAGCAACACGTCTGTTAATGTCATATCCTCCATATCCTCAATGGTTACTGTATCCACAATGTCAAATTTTGCGCCAGCACTTTCGAGTTCATCATCAAGAATTTTGAGGAACTTCGTTGCTTGAGAATCACTGCCAATTTGGATAAAGGAAATGGCTAACTCTTCATCCTTATCGATTTTGCGTGACGCTTCGATAATCACCTTCATCACAGCTTTGCGGTCATCGGGTTCCCCATCGGTAACCACCAGTATGGTTTCACCATTCAACTTCGTCTGACCGCTAGTCTTACGCTGAAAATAGTTGTTAAGGGCATCCTGCAAGACAGATGCCAAGTCAGTGCGCCCTGATGGCTCATTTTCCTGGAATACCTGGATAACTTTATTAGCCGTCACACCGTCATAGCGTTTGAAACGACCAGAAAAGAGGTAAATGGTGATACCATCGGGATCAAATTCTTCGCATTTATTCGCTAAAGCCAGGGTAGACTCTTGCATAACATCCCAGCGGCTTTTCCCAGAATACTGATCCCGAATGGACATACTGCCGCTTTTATCAATGATTAAGGTATAATCTCGTTTCTCTAGCATAAAAACGTTCCCAAATCTACTACAGTCCTTCTCAAGATTATCAAACCCACAAATCGGCGATCGCAAACTGTAAGGTGGCGACAGTTCGGGAGCCGGACTGTAGGGGCGGGTTCTCCCGATAACATTTTGGCACAAACCGCTTTCCTTGAGGAGCGCCCGCCCTTTTAAGTACAGACGCGCCATGGCGCGTCTCTACCGCGTTAGGATGCCCACTCGGATACAGTCTCCTGAAGCGGCTGCCAACGGAAATAGCGCTCGCCTCCCATTTCAATCGCCACTTTCACGCGCTTCTCCTGCTTAGGTAAAGTGATGAAATATTCAATTTCTTGGCGGGACAGACTAGCGCCCTCGATTAGCCACAGTACCATCCCTTTCGACTTAGCCGGTAGATTTTCCAATTGATACGTCAGGATAGGCGGGACAAAGTAAACCGGACCCACAGCAGCGCTTTGACCAATTGTTTTCTTGCCCAGATGCGGTGGACGGACACCGTGAACACCCGTCAGATAAGCGGCTGGATCGCCTAATCCTTTCACGGAGAAAGAAATCGTCGTATAACCCGCCGCCCGCAGTCGTCGCCGATAACGCCCTTCAAATCCTCCCTCTAAGGGAGCGTATAATGCCAATGCGCCGGACTGTTCTAAATCCCTAATGAACGTCTTTCCGGTGGTGATCAGTGCCATTTATTTCTCCGATTCCGCCTTAAGTTTTGTTAATTCTTATCAGCCAATTATATAGCCTTTATTACCCCCTGCAAGAGGAGGCGATAGGCGATTGAAATCGCTGCTATACAAACTTTCGTCCGCCTGCGCGGACTGGGTTATAACAGGGGTAGCGTTCCCCGGATTTGGTATCAGTTGGTGTATTGAATAGCGATCGCAAGACGTAAAAACCATGCCCTAAGCGTAGTTGAAGGGTCAATTGTCGGGACAAACGCCAGCCACTGTAGGGGCGGGTTTAGGAACTAGCGCTAGCTTGTTACCAATAACTCAACAACAAAACCAACGCCAGCCACTGTAGGGGCGGGTTTAGGAACTAGCGCTAGCTTGTTACCAATAACTCAACAACAAAACCAACGCCAGCCACTGTAGGGGCGGGTTTAGGAACTAGCGCTAGCTTGTTACCAATAACTCAACAACGAAACCCGCCCTTATTCATAAGTATGGATTGTTAAGATAGAGCCAGTTTTCCTAATAATTTCCGTCCATGGTTTCGTTCAACTATCCTGTTCCTCAAACCGATCCACCTTGTTCACCGAGGGAAACGCTACCGACGATGTATGATCTTCCGAGTGAAGATCCAGAGGAACCCGGTTTGCCTGACGAATTCCATGATTGGCAAGCGCAATTGTTGAGCTTGACATTTTGCCCTCCCCACTATTCCCTTTCACAGATCTTTTATGCCAGCGACTTAAACCTTTACTATGATGTGCGTCATCCTCTGTGGTACAAGCGTCCGGATTGGTTTGGGGTTGTCGGTGTGCCACGACTGTATGATGATGTGGATATGCGCCTATCTTATGTCGTTTGGCAGGAGGGCGTCAATCCGTTTGTTGTTGTGGAATTGCTTTCACCTGGAACCGAGAGAGAAGACTTAGGAGAACAGGTAAACCAAGTTCGAGAATCTGAACTGGAACAAGGTGTAGGAAATGGGCAAGACATTCAGCTTCCCACAGAAGATAAACCACCGCGAAAATGGCAGGTTTACGAGCAGATTTTGCATATTCCTTACTATGTTGTATTCAGTCGTTACACCAATCAGCTACGAGGGTTTAAACTGAATGGAGCGCATTATCAAGAGTTAGAGGTACAAGATGGGCGAGTATGGATGAGCGAATTAGGTTTGGGTTTAGGATTATGGCAGGGAGAGTTTCAAGGGATTAATCGCCTCTGGTTGCGTTGGTATGATGGTCAAGGAAACTGGATTCTAACGGAAGCGGAACAAGAAAGACAACGAGCCGAACAGGAAAGACAACGAGCCGAACAAGAAAGACAACGAGCCGAACAGGAGAGAATCCAAAAAGCCCAAGCTTTACAGCAAGCTCAACAGGAAAGACAACGAGCCAAAGCTACACAAGCTCAGTTAGATGCTTTGATTGAGCGACTGCGACAATCAGGTATTGACCCCGATACATTTTTCCAGGATCAGGGCTGATAACAAACACAATTCTACTACTTTTAGCGATGAAAATTAAATCATTGTTGACCGATTGAAAACGTTACGTGTCAGCCCCTGACGAATGACAAATGACCCTCACTGAGCCTCAATCCACGACAATCCCGCACCCGGATAATAATGGGCTAAAATTTGTTTGTAATCATACCCTTGCATCGCCAACTCATACGCTCCCTTTTGGCTCATTCCTCGACCGCCAAAAACATTACTGACAATACTATCCGAAGCAGCATACAGGGATTCCACGACGCCCCCTTTATAACTGAGAAACATTCCCTGGGTTTGCTGAACCGCTTGAGTTGTAGTATTCCACTCCGACTCAATTCCCTTATACACTTGCCAACGCTGAGTATTACCCAAATCGTATAACTGATTAGCAGGTCGAATATAATGGACGATCGCATAAGAACGAGCCGCGATCGCTTGGGCTTTTAAGGCAGCGGGGGGCCAACTGGGATAGATTTCTGAACCGACGACACTGGCTAGATATGCCTCAAGCTCAATATAATTAATGGCAAGCAGACTATCCCCTTGTGATACTAAGAGTAAATCCCCTCGATACCAGCGACCATTGACAAAAACAAACCCGCCACCAGTGGGTTTAAGCCAAGCACCCCCTGGGGTTTTCCATTCACCGATGCGAAGATAAGAACCATTGGGTTGAGCGTTAACTCCTTCGTTTGCCTCAAGTTTTCCTAATGTTTTTCCATTTCCATCCACGACTATTCCGGCTGTAGATGTGCCAACGTCTAGGGAACTTACTCCTGTCGCGATCGCAACTCGCATTTCTAAGCTTGCAGTATTAGCTGGAGGATTTTCTGCTTTAGCGGAGTTTCCGGAAGCGGCGGCAGATGATTTCGGGGGTGGAGTTTGGGCTTGAGTCTGGGCGTTGGGTTTGGGGGGTAGGGGAGTAGGGGGTTTGGAAGCTGAGGTTTGAGTTTGAGGTGTCGGATTCGCTGTCGGTGATTGAGCCGCCGAGGTTTGAGTTTGAGCAGTTTTGTTCGCTGTCGATGGTTTAGTCCCTGAGGCTTGAGTTTTCGCGGTATCTTGAGCAGTAGAGGATTGAGATGGGGTTGCCTTGGGAACGGGAGTTGCGGGATATTGCCAGGAGAGACTTTGAGCAACCAGACGATGACGCCATTGGGCTTCAGCCGGGGACGGATTTGGCGGCGGTGGAACTTCTGATCGGGGTGATGGCTCCGGAGACGGTTGGGGAGAAGATGCGATCGGTTTAGAACCGGAATAAAAGGATTGAGCTAGCATCAAGGGCAATACGAGGGATGCTGAAACCACAACCATTGACCATAGTCTAGAACCCTTTAAAATCGGGTGGTTGTTAGGCAGGCGAATCATCAATACTTGCTCCTGATCGGGTTGGGAGAGGACGATAACGACAGATTAGCAGTAAGCACCGCCTCTTAGTTTAATCTGCGATCGCGTCTTTGCATATGGCACTCCCTGGCGGAATAAAGAATGGTAACACTGATTTCTCTGATTGGTAGGAACGGTAGAGGTGGGGGGTGGGAGGCTGGTAGCACTGATTACACAGAGATGTTAGTTCTCAATGGGGAGACGATGATTCGATTGTTGGGGAGATTACTTACTTGTCTGTGTCAATCTGTGTCTCTCACGATTCAGTGTTCTGGAAAGTGTCATCCTTTCTGTGACATCTGTGTTTTTGTCAAGACTTAGTAATGATTTTTATCGAAACTTTAAAAAAATACATGCGTCCAAGGGGACATGGGGAGTGAGACGAAAACCAGAAATTATACAAAGTGTTACGAAGATTCAAGAGGTTTAGCTGTGTCGGGATTAATTTTGCTCAGAATAAATCCACCATAGATAATATACCTGAAAATCACACACTCATCTCACAATTGCTGTAACCCTTGAAAATTCGTAGATAATTCCGGAAAAGGGGTCAAAAAAGAGCAATTATGACGTTTTGTTGAGATGGAAGCATGATTGAAAAATTTAAACCGTTCTGGGGGAAAGAATAGTTTAAATTATCATAGCTTGACAAATTTAGCCGAAACGGAATTGAGCAAAACTAAAGATAATGTCAGTAGCGAAGGATACAGAAATAGGAAAGGGGTATGTCGTGAATCGTGGTTATCAAGTGTTGTTTGCTCCTATTGGTATGCCCATTGAAATGGTTAGGGGATGGGTTGAAGCGTTAACTTTAATTGTGTCCACCTACTTAGCGTTGACGATTGAATCGGGCGCAGGTCAGTGAGTTGGGCGCACGTCGGTGCGCCCCTACGGTTTTTGGGCTTAATGGGTCATGAGTTACTGTTCAACAACTTCAGGTTGTGTTGTCTCATTTTGGGCTAGATATCTAGCTCTATCTTTTAATATTCCTGCCACCCCATAAATTTCATTTAAGCTTGAGAGGACTTTCTTGGCTTCTTTCCCTTCAGCATCAATAATGGCGATAGATTTTTTTGTCGGGAAAAACCGAAGTCGGCAAATAGTTTTTGTTGTCTTGCCGTCTAGATTAACCCCAAAGTAGCTTTTGGTGTCTTTGTACTCAATACGTCCAACATCTACAACTTCACGTAGAATTGCTTTAACGATATGAAAAGCTTCCAACTCTTCTTCTGTCGTCACTATTCCTTCGTCTGAAGAGAATTCAGATTCAACCTCTTGCCCTTCAGTTGATGGTGTCGAGGTTTCTGGTGTGTTAATAGCAGCCGCTAGCCTTTCTGTAATGCGCTCGTTAATAAATTCTTTTAGTGACCGTCTGGTTATATCTGTAAACCTTTCCATAACCGATGCAGCCAGCCTCCCAGAATATACTTGACTGGCAAAAAACTTGACGAATTCAGGAGATGGGTCAGCCAGTTGCTCTGCCATGATGCGCTTAATTTCTTTAGTATAAAGAAGATTTCTGGCAACATCTTCCAATTCACCCGAATTAAAGCTTGATTTGGAAAAACGTTTGAGTTCATTAATATTGGATTCGTGGAAGTCCAACATATTGAACTCAAAAAATGATTTTTCATCCATAATGTTGGGTTTCTCTGTATCGGTGTAAAACCGATAGATAATCCCATTGGTCAAAACGCTAAACTTTGCCTCTGTTGTATGAAAATATCTGTGCAACTGTGAGTTATGCTTAGGGTTCTCTAGACTCCCTCCACACCATTTACATTCAATCAAAATGATCGGCTTTTCATCCATGATGATTGCATAATCTACCTTTTCCCCTTTTAGTCCAGGTACGTCAGCCGTGAATTCAGGGCAAACCTCCATTGGGTTAAAAACGTTATACCCTAAAGCATTAATGAAAGGCATAACGAAAGCGCTTTTGGTAGCTTCTTCTGTCTGAATTTGCTCTCTTAGCTTTAAAATTTGCTGAGAGATAGATTTAATTTGGTCGATAAAGTCCATACTGCCGTAGTGTGGTGAGGTATCTTTACCCAGTATACCCACTCGAAAAGTAAAAATTTTAGCGATCGCGAACTTTTTACAAAGACTTTGCCAAACCTTGATACTATGGTTGCTTGAAGCGATTAGGCTTAAGCAAATATAGCGCAAAAAGACTAGGCTATCTGTCTCATTTAAGCCTTACTGCATAACGATGATAAAGAGAAAAGGAGAGTAACAGGGGATTAAGGCGATCGCACTCTTGTACAATGGACTGACTCGTTTCTTGATACCAGCCACTCTCGTTCATCTGTCTAGGACAACCTGCGATCGCGTAGTTTGTAGTCAGCGCTGTCTTCGCTTTTGGCACGCTTCATGTCTACTACTAACCTAGGATAGATGACAATAGCTGACATTCCGTCTCCCTTGCGGTTTAATTGTCAGAGTGAACGCTGTAAAAATTAATACAGTTGTCGCTCCACCCATGCTGAACGTAGAAAGAATCGGTTTAGCCCTTGGAAGTCAGCAGGAGGAGAGGTCAAACCCAGAGGGGAAAGGAAAACTATGAATAGCAATCCATCCAATCCTTCGGCAAATGGTGGTAAAACAATAAATATTGCTGATATCTTGGCACTTCCGGAACGTCAACGGCAAATTGTGCTATTTATCCGTCGAGAGGAAGGGCATACCCTACCCGAAATCGCCGATCACCTGAATGAAGACGAACAGGCGATCGCTATAGAACTAGATGAGTTAGTTCAAGAGGGTTTTGTCCGAGAAATACAAGTGGAAGGCATTCCCCGCTATTACCGCAGTGAAATGAGACGACAAGGTAGCCAGTTTTCTGAGATGATTCAGCAAGCGCTGACACCGGGAAAACCCCTGTCTATGATTGTGAATCCCTCTGGGGATGCGCCAATTACACCCGGTTTGACGTTTGAGTTGTGCGTCACGATTACCAATGAGGGGAATCAAAGTGCCTTAATTGATATTTATATAGATGAAACCTCCCAATTCCTGCACCAGTGGTGCATTTCCCCTTATGAACGTCTGGCGTTAGGGCGGGGGCAAAGTAGTGAGGTGGTGTTTCAGATTCCGGTACCACTCGATGCGATACCAGGCACTTATAATTATCTGCTAATTGTTGATGCCCAGCAGCATTACCCCCAAGACACGCCAATCCAACATCAAGCACGGCTGCAAGTCTTACCCTTTGTCCAGGAAGCCATCCGGGTTAATGATCCCACCTTCACCCTACTCCCGCTCACCAATTCCGCCGCCCCGGCTGTTGTCCAACCCGGAGAATTTCTGGAGGTTCAGGTTCTGGTTCATAACCGCTCCGATCGCGTGGATCAATTTCGCTTAACCTGTCCGGATTTAGCCCCTAACTGGTATAGAGTGATTTATCCCGAAGGCTATACCCAAGCGGGAGTGGTGCGAGTTATGGATGGCTTAGAGTTGAATCCTGGTGAAAAGGGGCAAATCCAGCTCATTATCACCCCACCTGTAGATACTTGGGCGAGTATCTATTCTCCCACGGTGCGTCTCTATTCCCTGAATAATCCCGACTTAGTCCTACTCGATGTCATTTACCTACAGGTAATGCCAATTTACCTGTTAACTGTCGAGTTAGTCACCCTAGTGGGTAAGATCAGCAATCAGTCCGGTGTGTTTGAGTTACAACTGTATAACGGCGGCAATATTACCCGCGACATTGCCCTCATCGCCAAAAGTGCCGATGGCGATGATCTGTGCACCTATACCCTGATACCCAGCCAAGTTCGCCTCGCCCCTGGCGGCTATGCGATCGCGAACTTAGATGTACAACCCAGCCAGAAATGGTGGCGTAGACCCTTCTACGGACGAGTTTTAAACTTTGTTATTGAAATTGAAGACCGACAACAGTTCCCCCTAATTAACAATCGCTTCCAAGGCACCTTAATTTGGGAAGGTCGTCCTTGGTGGCAATTTTTATTAGTCATTTTAGGCATAGTCGGACTAATTGGGGCATTAATATTCCTGCTGTGGTTTCTCTTTTTTAGACCCAAACCCCGCCCAGAAATAGTCGAATTTGCGCCAGCCAGCAATAATTACTCAGCGGCTGAGGGGGAGAGTGTTCGCCTGAATTGGGAAATTAATAATCCCGAACGAATACAAATGATCAAAGTACAAGGAGTATCACCAGAGGGGGTAGTCACCAGCAGTCCAATTGCCTACAATTTTAGCCAGGGGATTCCCAATGAGTTAGAGCGTTTCTGCACAATCAATGAGGTTCTTAATTGTCAAAACGTACCAACGGATGCTCGCGAACCAGGTGATTATGTGTTTGAACTGACTGTGATTCCCCAAGGGAAAAAGAGAGGGGAATCAGAGGAACTTCTAACGAATACGGTTAAAATCACACCGTTCCCGATTCCTGAGATTGAAGAATTCACCTCCACTCAAGCCGTCTATCAACAAGCCAGTCAGAGGACGCCTGAAGCGGCAAATCAGGAAGCTAGTCCAACGGCTAATGATGACAACTCACCTCCAAATCAACCGCAACCCGAAAATAGGGTGATTGTACTGAATTGGAAAATTAGTCATCCTGAACAAATCAGACTCTTAAAACTGGTGGGTCGCAATCCAGAAGGGATTATCCTCGTTCCCATGCAATCGATTGATTTTAGTCAAGGGATTCCTCAAGGCTTACAAGAAGCCTGTGAAATAAAGGATGAGACATTAGTCTGTGCTAATATTCCTATAGATAATCCCCAACCGGGAACCTATATTTTTGAATTAATTGTGGTTCCCCGACAAGGAGAACCCGAAGAATTACCCGCTCAAAAAACTGATCCGATTAAAATTGAAGCACAACCTGTTCCCTTTAATATTGTTGAATTTACAGTTGGTGGTGTAGAAACCCTAACTCGTCCTAAATTTGTCGTGCCAATTTCTGGGAATCAATCGATACCTGTACCCTTATCTTGGAAAGTTGAGGGGGGTAGAGATCTGAAAGTTGAACTTCTACCAGCACCCGGTACTGTGCCACCAGAAGGCACTTTACCCTATGAACTCAGTCCAGAACCGACTACAGAAACGATTACGTTGCAAGTCACCAATGAAGCCGGAGAACAAAAAAGCCGTTCAGTCACCATTGAAACCATCCAACCACCACCTCCAGAACCTCCAGCAATGACCTTATCACCTCCACCTTCCCCACCCGGAGACGCGACTAACGGGTTACCCATCTTACCGCCTCTACCTCCACCCGGAGGCGCTTCTGCTTCACCAATGCAGACACCCCCCTCACCCTCACCTTCACCTTCACCTTCACCGAGGACTACACCATCTGAAACTGAACCAAAACCTCTACGTTTACCACTAGGCGGTTCACCTCCTCTTCCTCCAGGCGCCGACTCTCCTCCTCCCGCCGAACTTCCACCCAAGTTTAGGTAAAACGAATTGAGTTTATGATGACAATACTTCGTCTAGAATTACTACAGGTAAATCGGGTATTATCCGTAGCCTTTGATCATTCGTTAAAAACTGGTTACATCCTGAAGTAATGGCTGTTGCTATATGAATGGCATCTGGTGTTCTTAGTGAAGGTGTAACTGCCCGGAGTCTGGCAGCTTTTTCTAGGATGAGTTGATTGATAGGCACCAATTGTATTTGAGGTGATCGCAGCAATCGCTTGTATGCCTCGGTTAAAAAGGTATCGGAGTTTCGGATTGGTATAACCAATACCTCCATGAACGTTAGTTCACTGGTTAAGACTTCCAGGTTCCCGGCTTGAACTTTTACCCAGAGATCAGCTAACAATGAACCATAAACAGGAGCTTGTTCAACGGCATAAATCACAACAACCGTGTCAATATATATTCTAGAAGAGTCAGGCAAGTTTAGCTGTCCCATGTATCCCTTTCCGCTTGCAAATCTCGATTAATTTCTTCGAGGTTTCGATTAGAGGGGCGCTGAGAGTGGATTTCTGCCAATATTTCCAGAATCGATTGCTCCGTCGATCGGGTTGGCTTTTCTGGCAACAGAAGAATTACTTCAATGGTGTTCCCGACTGTATTTAATGCGGTATCAGGGGGTAAGTAAATTTCGATTTTATTGCCCGGTAAAACTTTAGCTTCAATTCGTAAGGCTGATTGCATTATAGGCTTCATTTCTTAATTTTAATCTAAACTATTTAAAGTTTGTTATTTTCCACTATCCATAGATTAATCTGAGTATAGATAATGATAATTTGCTGGGTCTACTTACCTTCATTCTATTACAAAACAACGTGCTTCAATATTTAGGGCTTCTGGTTTCAGTGTTCACGTAGGGACACGGCAATGCCGTGCCTTATTTTTGACATTGCTATTGCCTGGGAACGTAACGGATGAGCATCCGCATCAGTTTACCAGGAACGGGCGTAGGCATCAGAGGACTCCATTCACTGATTTGGGCGAAGTGGTGGGCGTACAGACTGTGGATGATGTTGGTAATCCCACTCCTGGAACCAATGACTAAGATTTGCACAGGTTCGCGTTCGGGGTTGGGTGAAGTGGTTGAGATTTCTTGGGGATCTGGGAGAAAGTCTTTAGACATAAAGATTTACCTTCTAGGGTAAAAATGACACCGATTGGACTACATCTAGTGTAGCGCAACGTATGCCAATCGGTGTCATTTACGGGGGAATCCACATCTGACACAATTTTGGGCATGGGAAGAGCAGGAAAAGCCCTCAAGCAGGTGTTAGACAATTACGGCATCAGCCAAAACCAAGTAGCGGTGAAGATGGGGATTGGACGTTCCAATATTTATCGCTGGGTACATGAAGTGAGAGATCCCGGCGCTGAGATGGTGATTCAACTCAGAGATGCGCTGCATCAGATTAATCCGACGGCGGCGGAAGAGTTTGTGCGGTTATATTTAGGTCATCCGCCTGGGAATGATGATAAGGAGTAGTACCAACAAGTTGAGTGGTAGGGGTGGGTTGTACCGCTATTGGGGATTGAAATCCGCCAATTGAATAAACCCGCCCTGAGAAGGTGTGTTGCTATAAAACTTTTGGTGTTGGTTCAATCTGAAGTGATTTATTTATTGGTAGTTAGGATAGGGATAGCGTTTTAGACAACTCTACAAAGGAGACGACAGGGATGGGTGATGAATAAATGTGTGGCGTGGCTAACTCATAGTCTGTGACGATAAGTGGCTCAACGCTCCAATCCGTCGAAGAGTCTAATTCCAACCACGTCACAACGTCATGTAAATGATCACGCACCCAATCAACTCGTTCTTGATGATGCTCAACAGAGGATTTTTCTCTGCCTTTTCGCTTTTGTCGTCCTAGAAATAACTGATCTAACTCATTCTTCATCTCGTGAGGTGCGCGAGCAAGAGCAAAGTTTTTACATTCGATTACTTTTATGCGTAGATTTCTCGGATCAGCTACTAGAACATCGATATCACCCACTTGTATCTTAGTCTTGCTAATTTTCTTAACCCGTCGATGTACAACTAGGGTTGAATCTTGCGCCAGTAAGTCAGCTACGTTGTCGTTAAACGCCTCGCCTTGTTTATTTCTCAAGTCACTCATTACCTTCTTCATCTCAGCACTTTGGGCTTTTAGTCGTCCATTGAGACAAAGATAAATGAGATACTGACTCGCACTATACAGATGACGAATACCCCAAATCACCTCAATTTCACCATTGCACTCGCGACGTAAAAAGGGACGACGGAGGTAAGAGAGGGAGCGATTAAACTTCCACGGGTATACATCTGCTGGCTTATACAAGTTGTCTGGCTTAAGAAAATCAGAACGGGGGCTAAGAGATAGCAGTTCAATGGCGTGACTAACCTTTTCTGGAGTCCAACTTAGCTGGTTAGCCAGACGAGTAACTAAATCTTTCAAAGGAAGAGAAGCTACACTAGGATGGATAGTTCTACCGATATTGATAGATTCGCCAAATAGTTCCTGTAATTCTGTAATTGAGAAACCAAATTCTATAGAGGCAGCATTATCAAGTTGAATTAAAAACTCGGGTTTGTTAGAGACTGCCTCTGGTTTTCTCCAATAACGTTTAAACTCGCTTGTAGATCTGGCAATTTCACCTCCTGTAAAGATAGAAATATAAGCCTCGCGTGCTTTGTCGTATTCCTCTCTGTCTGTTCCTAATCTTCCCGATGGAAGCATTTCTAATTTTGAATCAGCTAACTCAAAGTTGATAAGATCACTTTCAAATCCAAAATTAACAATGTGGGATGCCAAAGCTTGCAGGCGGTCATAAACGCTTAAACTGAAGGGTCTTATGCCACGAGGTGGTCGAGCAACAACATATTCAATCACAAAACGACTTGCTAATGCTGCCTGATTGCGTTCTGGCATTTCCTGACGTAGCTCTTTTACCATGTCTAGTTCAGAGCTAAAGCAGACTAGCCGAGTTGGTATAGTCAGCCGATGTTCCGCCACTTCTTGCACAATTGCTTCATGCCGAACAACTAAATGCTCTAAAAGCTTCTCAGGATTTAGTGATGCTATCAATTTTTGTAATTCTTGGTATAAGGAATTAACGGTTTTCTGAAGAACAGCAGTTCTCTGGCTATCATCAATAGAACCTTCCTTCAACTTTTCAACTGAACTCAGGTAATTACCCAAATCGTCTAAAAGTTCATCTTCATCTGCTTCCTGTACCTTTCGATATTTCGGTAGACCTTCATTATCAAGTTCAGGATTGATAGCAGTATCTAAAAATAAAAGTTTCTTCTTTTTGCCGAGTGGGGCATGATTGTCAATAATTCTAGTAATTACTTCATCAGATAATTTTTCACGATGGCTATCAGGTAGTAACTCTCGAAAGCCGCATAAAATGGTCTGCATCATATATCTTTCACCCCTGTTGTCAGAACCTTGCAGAAATGAAGATATAGCTGATGAGATAGTTAAATCTATATTTCCATTAGTTGAGTTAGCTTGAATATAAACGGGTAATTCATCTGAGCTTTCTTGGAGGTCTATAATTTTATTCCAAGCTTCATCGAGTGGTATAAATAACCGAATTGCTATTTGGCGAGATTCTGATGTTATAAATTGCATCATTGGACTAATTGAGGAGGTAAACTGCCATAACCAATAACTAATAGTTTCTGCAAATTGAGCATATAAATTATGTAATTTTTTCTGGCTATCCTTTTCTTTCTCTAGTCCAGAGCTGACAATCCAAACTGGTATTGGCAAACCTTCTACAAGGAAAGTCGGTGGTTGAGGTTCTCTTCTGAGAATGGGTTTAGGGAAATAGATGGGAATTTCCCGCGTCTCGAATCGTGAAGTAACCTCAATCAGATAGTTTTTTTTATATGAAGGTACAGCATGAAAATCTCTCTTGTGTAGTACTTCTTGACGTAACCGTGCTGTCCCCTCTAAACTAAACGTAAAACTGTTGCGATGGTTTGGGTTAATTTTCTCAGATAAGTAGTACGTATAACCCTTGTCTCTGTAAATAGAGAATTTGTCTAGTTCACTATGTGAGATAACCTGCGCCTGTTTTTCGAGTCGCCCAGATGCCCTAGCGTACTTCCAAAACATCAAAGAGTTACCAACCTCCAAAAGAGTGATTGTCTCCAAGTCACCTGCTGATAGAGTGATAAGAAGTAATGGCTCAATTTCTGGCATTTTTTTGAAAGCTAGTCTATGAAAACGCCCAAAACCTTGCACTATTAGTAGGAACAACACTTCATTGACCCCTGGTAAAGCGGTGAACGTGTATTCGTATATTTCTTTAATCCGCGTTTCTAGTTTCACCCCTATTTCATCCAGATTCCAACACCCAAAAGGATCTTGACAATCGTACTCATCTAGAGAGTCAGTAACTAGAGCAACATAAGCCACTTTATCTACATCAAACCCAAAAAAGGCATCTCGGAAGTAAGGAATGTCTGGTGGATTCGGCGGTGAAACTGACGTGATATTCCAATGTATACAACCCAGTGACTCAGTTACTGTATTCCCTACAGAATCACAGTAACGCTCAGTAAGGTCATCTGTAACCTCATATTCAAAAGCAAGGCGAATCAATTCATTTCGCGCTGCGGATAAAAGCATTCCCGGAATTGCCACGATAAATCCATTATTAGCCTGAACAATTGGACGAAATAATAATTCACTTCTGTCAAATTTACAGTCTTCAATCGAAACATTACCCAATGCTACTATCAATGGTTCTATCTCAAAAAGATAAGCATTATGTCTAATCAGTAAATTCGATAATTCAGACTCACTGAAAAATACAGCTTGTTTCAATTCCTCAAGTCGCTTAACAGAGGGGACAATCACGTCTCCTTTTGGTGCAATAACTGGTTCGACTCCCCTCTCAAGACCAACACGTCGTGCTATTTCGTTGCTGATGGCTAAAACCGCCGATATTAGACCACAAGCCACTGTTGCAAATTGTTGGTTTGGAAAAGGGTCAGAACTTAAAAATATTGCTTTGGTAAGATGCCGTAAGATAAACGTTTCCTCTTCCGCAATTCCTGGGAAAACGATATAGGAACCCCCATGAAAGGTAAAAGCTTCAGTAAAAGGGTTATTAAAGGGGTCTTCCATGCAAATGAATGGTTCTAAATCGGAAGAGTGGTTGCAAATTTTTTCTAATTGCTTCAGGTTAACTTTCTTTTTAGACCCAAATCCTTTGCTACTGATTGAAGCAACGGCGCGGGTGAGCGCTTCAAATCGAACAGCACGGTCAGCATTCTCTGGCATTAACTGCAACCCAGCGAGAGTGGCTAGCAAATCATCAGAATCATATACAGAAAGAGTTTTAGCAAGCTTGATTAGAGGGTTTTGATTGACAGGTTTAAATCCTTGTGAATTAATAAAATCTGAACGGGATCTTGATTTGCTCATTACTAAAAAACCTATAAATGGAATCGTCCGGATCTACGGTAGAAATTATATTTATTTCCTCAATGGACTTTGGTGAGTACGCAACAGCTTTATTTAATGCTGTAATCAGGTTGGCTTATCACCATAAACACGGGAGAGCCTAATTCCTATTTTTCGGGTGTATTATTTCTGTACTATAGCGCATATAGCGGTTAAGTGTGGCTTAACAATGACCCAATGATGAAATTCTGACACCAATCACAGTTAAGAGTTACCCTTGTCTGAGAAGAACAACCAGCACTTACTTAAACCCTGACTCCTCATCCCTTGCTAAAGACTGTAGGATTAGACGCGATCGCAAAAAGCGAATAACCACTAATATAGATACTTTCGCAAATTCTTTGTGAATTACCTTGTAACAAAACTGCGATCGCATTCGTATCCAACAGGTAGCGATTACCACTCATCCCGCAGCATCCTTTGCATCGCGACGGCATCGCCTTGCCAGGTTAACTGCCCCGCCAGATCAAAAAAGTGATAATTAGGTTTCTGTGTCTCTGAGGCAACCGGAACAGAGCGATCGCATACCCTATCATAAGTCCGGATATGAGCGCTGGGGATCGAAAACATCCTTAAGCCCACTTGTTTGTCCACGACTTCAGACGTATCCTGAACCCTGAAGTCATTGTAATTTAGAGGAAAATGCATGTTAGATAAACCCGAAGCTCCGATTGAAGCCATTGACGCCAGAGAAATCCTCGACTCCCGGGGACGTCCCACCGTGGAAGCCGAAGTTCGCCTCGCCAGTGGTGCCATCGGACTGGCGCAAGTTCCCAGTGGTGCCTCTACCGGCTCCTTTGAAGCCCACGAACTGCGAGATGGTGATTCTCATCGCTACAACGGTAAAGGCGTCCTCAAGGCTGTCCGTAACATCAAAGAGAAAATCACCCCCGAACTCCTGGACATGGACGCCCTAGACCAAGCAACCATTGACCAGACGATGATTTATCGGGATGGTACCCAAAACAAAAATGAACTTGGTGCCAATGCTATCCTGGCAGTTTCTCTCGCTAATGCTAAAGCCGCAGCGGATGAATTGCAACTTCCCCTCTATCGCTATTTAGGTGGACCCCTTGCAAATCTTCTCCCTGTACCGTTAATGAACGTGATTAACGGTGGTGCCCATGCGGATAATAACGTGGACTTTCAAGAGTTTATGATTGTCCCTGTAGGTGCCGATTCATTTCAAGAGGCGTTGCGTTGGGGGGCTGAAGTATTCGCCTCCCTGTCTCAAGTGTTGAAAGAGAAAAAGCTGTTATCCGGTGTGGGTGATGAAGGGGGCTATGCACCTAACTTAGAGTCCAATAAAGCCGCTTTGGAATTTCTGATTGCAGCGATTGAAAAAGCGGGTTATAAACCAGGGGAACAGGTGGCGTTAGCCATGGATGTCGCCGCCAGTGAATTTTACAAAGATGGGCAATATCTCTATGAAGGGTCATCTCACGCCCCGAGTGAACTTATTGATTATCTGGATCAATTAGTCAGTCAATATCCGATTGTTTCCATTGAAGATGGCTTACATGAAGACGATTGGGATAATTGGCAAAAGCTGACCGAAAAACTTGGTTCCCGCATCCAATTAGTCGGGGATGATTTATTTGTCACCAACCCCACTCGCTTGCAAAAAGGGATTGATTTAGCCGCTGGGAATTCTATCTTAATTAAGCTCAATCAAATCGGCTCCTTATCCGAAACCTTAGAAACCATCGAACTCGCCACCCGCAATGGCTTCCGTTCCGTTATCTCTCACCGTTCTGGCGAAACCGAAGATACCACGATCGCGGATTTAGCTGTCGCCACTCGTGCGGGTCAAATTAAAACCGGTTCCCTCTGTCGCAGTGAACGAGTTGCCAAATATAACCGCCTACTGCGGATTGAAGATGAACTCGGCGATCGCGCCATCTATGCAGGTAAGATTGGTATGGGACCAAAAATTGCCAAATAATTCCCATTTCCAATAGTTTGGTAGGATATTAAATCCCTGTCGGGGCGCACCGACGTGCGCCCTAATTCCGACCCAGCTTCAAGTTTGTAAGTACGTTCATCATCGGTGCATTCAATCACTAACTCGCTACCTTTAAATGGCAAAAATTATAGTAAAAGAATACGTGCAGGGACGACTATTTGCTAATTTGTCCCAATAATATTATAGTTAAAAGCGGTCTAACTTACCCTTACGTTCTAGAGTATCAATTGAGGAGTATCAAAATGCAATCAAAGACCATCCAATTATTTTTGGCGTTAACTGTAGCCGCTACCCTTGGTGCGTGTGATGCAAGCAACCTAGGTACAGAAGATGGTGAAGCTGAGGAAGGTGCCCCGCAAACGGAGCAAATGCAAGAAGATGATGATCTTAACGCCGAGGAAGGTGGCGAAGAGGGTGAAGAAGATCAAGAGGAAGATGAAGAGGATGAAAACGCAGAAGAGGACTAAGGTGGTGAAGGTGGTGAAGGCAGTTGATCTAAGTCGTTGCTGATGAATAATGGGCATACATCGGCAGCAATGAATATTTTTTGTTGGCAGCAAATTCTGAGTTATGATCATCTGGGTAACTCTATCCCGATAGAATCTGTCCCTAACTGACGTTGGTCATTTTTAGCCTGCATGTTTAACCAAACAGTAATTAATCGAATCGCTACCCCATTCGCTATCAGTGGGGTAATCTTATCCATCTTTATCGATACCGCCGCCGCCGCTACGAAGCTAAACAATAATGATAACGTTAGTGGGTTTATCCAAACCAATGCTCCCAGCTTCCGCTATCGCAACGACTTGCTACCCAACGCCCCGATGGAAACCGCTGCTGGTGAAGAATACCTGTTTAATGCACAACAAGGGGATACCGTTCGCATCAATGTTAAGCCAGAAGAAGGTAGTACACTCTCGCCAATTTTAGTCCTGAGTTCCTCTCAAACTGGCAACCAAGTCGCCTACAACGACAAAACCAATCTTTTAGTATACCAAGTACCCATTAGTGGCGAATACAAACTCCTCGTTTTAGGTCGAAATAATACCAGAGGCAGATATACGGTTTCCCTTTCCGGAATTACACCCGGAACTATCGCCAATAATCCCTCGAATCAACCCTCCTCCTCTAATCAAACTACGGATAAACGAAAACAATTGCTACAAGATGACTATGGATTGAGAGTGTTAGAAAACTGTCCGGCGGCGACGGGTTCTTTGGTTGTTGTGTCTTTTCCGGAATCGAATCAAACCTATACCTATTGCGCCAATCCCAACCGTTTCCTCCAAGCGGGACAGTATACCTACGACGCGAGTACAGAAACCTTAAAACCGGGACGCCCTGGAACTCAATCCGCCGCCAATCAAACGACAGATCCCCGCCAAGAAAAATTGGAAGATGATTATGGATTAAATATACTGAGTACCTGTCCCTCATCTACCAGTTCCTTAGTGGTTATCTCCTATCCTGAAGGTGGACAAACCTATCGCTATTGTGCCGATCCTAACCGGGTTTTTCCAGCGGGTGAATATACTTATAATGCCAGGACTAGTAGTTTAGAACCTGTTAAAAAACCAGAAGCTTGTACTGTACAAGTTGGGGGTGTTTGTATTGTTCGGTGATACTACAATTGAACATCCTACATGAGGGTGGGCGAAGCATTGGCGTCTGAAATTTATTTAACCCGCCGTTCATTGAACTGCGCCAATGCTTCGCCCCTACACACCCTACACAACCGACACACCTGACACAACCGATACACCAGACACACCCGACACACCCGACACACCTGACACACCCGACAAAACCGACAAAACCGACACACCCGACACAACCGACACCCCCTATTAATCGGAATCTTTAATGGGCTCAACTGAACCGGCGATCGCTTCTTGTTGGAGTTCTTCCAAATCTATGGCTTGTAACAAATAACGCCAAGCGAGAGGAAAATTATAGATTTGGGTTAAATCTGCTGAGATATCGTACCAAAGACGATTATCTCGATAAAATTCCATCTTATCTATCACCAAAGCCGTTGCCATCTGAGTTTCTAAAAGTTGGGGATCAAGCCGTTCAATCAAGCCTTGATGCCAAACGACTTGAGAGGAATCTGTCTGATCATCTGTTTCACAATAAAGGGTGAACTGCCAACGATACTGTTGATTCAGTTCTAGGGGATTGGCTGTGGTTGGTAGGCTAATCTGGACAAAGCCCGGTGTTTCAGGAAGCTGGAAATTGACCTGATAGGTTCGAGTCCCTTCCTGCAAATTTTCTAAAAAAAATGCTCCTCGATTAATAGTGCTGCTCTGATAGGGAATATAAAACCAAAATGTGGGATATTCTTTTAAAGTAAAGCCAGAAAATTTGACCCCAGAGTTGGCAATGGGTAATAGCGGTGTAAACGGTTGTTTGGTGTTTTCACAAGGTCCACGAGTTCCAGCAGGTTTGCGATCATCATTCGGTCTATCCCTAACGGGCGGATCTTGTTTAATATCTGCTGATTTTTGTATGGGATAGGCTTGGACAAGGGATCGATGATTTGTCAATTCAAGAACTGTTATGGCAAGGATTAAAGCAAGTTTTAGTACAGTCATGTTTAAGGAATTTAATCGGATCGCGGATGCTTAAATGTCTGGTAAGCCACAAGACTCCCACTTGTAGCAAATACAGCTAGCGTTGCCAGAACTATGGGTACTATACTGCCAGTTTGAATTAAAATAAACCAGCCTATACCATTAATGGTTATTATAGAGATTCCTACTCCTAATCCCAGACGTAACCGTGACTCTCGATAGTGCCACGCGATCGCACCCCCAACAATCGACCCAATCCACACCCAGAGGATTTCTCCCCAAAGGGGCAAAAACCTTAGCAAGGGGCGTTCTCCAGTAACCGCACTGATAATCTGACTGACCATCTGACTATGCAGGAATAGCCCCCGAATTTCATGATTGCCAGGAGTTTGGAATTCATCTTTAATCGTGGGATCGGTCATGCCAATTACAATAATTTTATCCGGCAAAAAATCAGGATTTACGCGATTGGCAAAAATATCACTCAGAGTCACTCGTTCTACCATCGTTTTGGCAAATTCTGGGGAACGGTAATTGAGTAATAGTTGAAATCCTTCTAATCCGACAGGGCGCTGGTAAAATCCGGGGTTGGCATTTAAATTTGTTAAGGTAACTGAACCCAATTGCCAGCGATCTTCTGAGATAAATTGGGGTGAGATTCCCTCGGCTTGCAGATATTGTAGGGCTAATTGAAAACTCAGGGAATAGAAGGTGGAACAAGAAGATACCGCTGGCGGTTTCATGGCGATGAGATGACGCCGCACAATTCCATCTGGATCAACCACAATATCAGCAAATCCTAAGCGTTCTTTGGGGAGCCCAGGGGGAGCAGCAACGCCTTCGGGGATTTGGGGAGACGGGATGACACAGATGGGAATCACGCGATCGCTCTTTTGTAGATATTGTACCAATTCAGCCCACCCTTCCCCTGAAGGGCGATCGCGAAAGATATCTAAGCCAATGGCGCGGGGTTGATAGGTGTCGAGTTTTTGCAATAGTTTCAACAGGGTGCGATCGTGTAGCGGATATTCACCGCCTAAATTGTTGATATCCTTAGCCGTTACCTCAACTATCAACAACCGAGGATCAAGGGATGGCGTGGGGCGCATGTTCAGGAGTTGATCAAAGGCTTGTTGTTCTGTCGATTGTAACCACCCTAGCGATCGCACTCCCATGATTAAACTGGTAACCATGACACTCGCACCTAGTACCAATTGCCAACCTCGCCGTCTCTGCTTAACAGGTTTGGCTTTAGTGTGGCTAATCCAGTCGTTCCAAGTTGGCGGAACTTGGGTAGGATTTTGGACAATTACGGGTAACCAACTGGCACAAGGGAATTGACTTTCTAATCCCTGTAGTCGTTCTCTGGCGTCTCTGACGGCTAAATAGAAGGGTTGACCTTGGGCAAAGGCAGTGAGAAAATACTTTAGGAACTCTTGCGCCACGCGATCGGGAACTAATTCCCGCATGACAATCATTTGCGGAATCTGGATATCATCCAGTTGTCGGGCTAAACCTAAGCCATCGCATGAGTTGAAAATAGCCAGTTTTAATCCTCGTTCTACGGCTTTTCTTAGCGCATACCAGAGTTCATTAATCGTTAAACTATCGGTTTGATTAATATAAATCCGCCCGGTTTCGCCTTCGGTTTCACTATGTCCGGCAAAAAAAATGATGTCCCAATGGTTTTCCCAGAGTTGATCATTAATTTCCCGGCGGCTTTTTTCGACTAAAAATGTAATATCTGTATGGGGTAAAGTTTCGAGTAATTTGCGATCGCTTTCAATATCAATTCCCTGGCTATGACCAAGAATGGCTAAAATTTTTACTTTAGGCGTGCGGCGATTTGAGGTGAATTGGGGAGGACGTTCAAACTGAGGATCAGTTAACGCTAGTTCTGCTTTCGGATAATGGTCAAAAAAGTCCCACAAATGCCAAGGAAGTTTTTGTAAGTGGGGATCATTGGTGGATAGCAGGAAGCGAATCGTATCCTGAGGACTGAGGGCTTCCCTTAACCGCCGATCCAGGGGGCGAAACCCTTCCCCATCTAACCAGGTTTGCAAGCGATCGCGCAGTTCATTCGCCGAGTCTTGACAGTCCCTCAGGCGCTGGCTTACTGAACCATCATAGATAATTTTTTTCGGTTTAATCCGATAGGGGGCGCTAATGCTACGATACTTATGCTGCCAATGGGATTGTATGCGATCGGCAAATTCAGGCGCTGCGTTTAATATTCCTTTTAGTTCAATATCTGGGGGGGCGCCATCCCCACCAATCGCTAATGTTACTCGAAATCCGTGACTTTTAAAATCCCCATCAAGTTTCAAAATTACTAATTTTTTGTGGGTGGTGTCATTTATCATTTTTCAGGGAATAGGGAACAGGGACTAACGATGAATATAGCTATTTTGGAACACTTAACACTGGGGCGGGTTTAGTTACATCGTGGTTAGGTAAGAAATGATAGTAGTCAAACCCGCCCCTACATACAACCATACCCAATTCAAAAATTGACAATAAATAATGAACAATGGATAATGACCTCTCCTTAAAAGAATAGGATTGAAATTAAGGAAAATCTTTTTTAATTTCTTCGTAAACGAAGAGGTCTTAGACCCAATTAATCAATTATCAATTATCAATTATTAATTATCCATTGAT
>NZ_JAVKEW010000269.1:0-11871 GCF_040226375.1 Coleofasciculus sp. G2-EDA-02
TTGATAATTGACAATTGATTAATTGGGTCTAAGACCTCTTCGTTTACGAAGAAATTAAAAAAGATTTTCCTTAATTTCAATCCTCTTCTTTTAAGGAGAGGTCATTATCCATTGTTCATTATCCATTGTCAATTTGTGAATCTCACCAGTACCTCAAGCCCTCTGGAGAAAATTTAAAGTACAAATGTTGAGGGCAAAGTAGGGAAAGCCATCACAGTAACCACGATTTGTTGGCAAAATCAGCCGGCTTATCGCTTTCCTTTTGAATTGGTCGTCCTAGAGTGCGGGTTTGAGGACGCTTGGTTTCTAAAGGTCGTTTGGTCTCTACAGGTTGCTTTTGATTCACTTTGATCGATTCATTCTCTTGTTTAAGTGTATCAACCTCCTGGAGCAATTTTTCATTGGCTTGGGCAAGTTGAACGGCGGCTTCTTTGGCTTGAGCAAACTCACTCTTGAGATGATTAATTTTCTTTAACTCATTTTGTAATTGTTCAACGGATTCTTGCTGCTGCTGCAATTGTGTTTCTAAATCCGTAATTTGTTTTTTCAAATCACGTTCTCGTTGCTCAGCTTGTGCTAAACTATCTTTTAAATCAACCAAAGTGGTTTCTTGGTTTTGAGCTTCCTCCAGTGCTTGCCTCAATTCCGCAACGGTGGCTTCTAGGTCAGCTTTTGTCGGATTCGAGCTTCTCGTTGTACTGGTTCTCCGGCTAGTTGCCATAGTTGATGTCTCCTCTGTTTCAGTATTCGGTTCGTCGGTATCGTCAAGATTTTGCTGATGCGGGGATGGCGATTTTTCCACCTCTTCCCGTAGCAAATCAGTTAAACGTTTTTTAGCCATTAGCACCCCCAATTATGGTGTAGTTCATCCGCCACGCGGCGATAATCAGCTTGAGCTTCACTGGCATTTTCTCCCCGCCATTGAGTAATCGGTATCCCCTGTAGGGCGGCGCGTTCGTGGGCTTTATACGCCCGAATAAACGTCCCGAATGCAGGAACGCCGAGTTCCCGGAGTGTGGTTTGAGCTTCTAAGGCTTCCCGGCGACTACGAGAGTCTACCCGGGTTAAGAGTACCCGATGGGAGGTTCCCACAGGCGCGATCGCACGCCGCACGGTTTCCATTAAAACCGCTAAATCCATCGGTGCGGGAGGTGTGGGTAAAACAATATAATCTGCGATCGCGACAACTGCATTCAAGGCTTGCGATCGCAGCGCGGGCGGCGTATCCACAACGGCTAACTCGTAGCCTTTCAGGGTTTGCAGGCGACTCAAGAGTTGAGGATTGGTTTCTTTAGCGACATCAAACCCGATTTTTCCCTCACTCCGTTCCACCCACCAACTCGCTGAACCTTGGGGATCAGTATCCACTAATAAAACCTGTTTTTTCTCCGCTAGTACGGCGGCTAAGTTAACTGAGGTCGTGGTTTTGCCCACACCTCCCTTACCATTAATGATAGCGATTATGCTGGTCATTCGTCATTTGTTCATGTCATTTGTCATTCATCATTTGTTATTTGGTAGGGGCGGGTTTAGTGACATCTTGGTCATTGGAAACAATAGTGGTGAAACCCGCCCCTACACAGGTTTTATCGCTTTGGGTAATGCTCCTTGCATCTTACTTAACCAGTCAATTAAATTTTCTAACTGTTTGTTAGCTTTGAGGACGCCTAACCCCCGTACTGTTACTTTACCAGGAGAATAGACAAAGCGCGATCGCAAATTTTCGGGTAAGTTCTCTTTCAATAGATTCCACGCCGGTTCCTCCATCGGCGTTTCCAGAACAATGTGCTGTTTCCCTTCGGGTTTAATTCGACTAAATCCTAGAGACTTCGCCACCTGTTTAAGTTTTACAATCCGCAATAATTGCTCAACGGGTGCGGGTAAACAACCATAGCGATCATTCCAATCAGCCGCAATTTGGGCTAACTCCGACTGGGAATTCGCCGCCGCCACTGTCCGATACGCACTCATCTTTTGCTCCAAATCAGGAATATAATCAGCCGGGATAAAGGCGGTGATATTCAAGTCAATCTGCGTATCATCCACTTGGGGAATTTCTTGTCCTTGAATCTCGCGAATGGCTTCTTGCAGCATTTCCATATACAAATCAAAGCCAATCACATCCATTTGTCCCGACTGTTCCGCCCCGAGGAGATTTCCCACCCCCCGGATTTCCATATCCCGCGTCGCCAGTTGATACCCCGAGCCCAACTGAGTAAACTCCTGAATCGCCCGTAAGCGCTTGCGAGCAGGCTCAGAAAGCGTTTCTCGCTTCGGATAGAATAACCAAGCATGTGCTTGAACCCCAGATCGCCCGACTCGTCCCCGCAGTTGGTAGAGTTGGGCTAGACCAAAGCGTTGGGCGTCTTCAATCAGGATAGTATTCACTCGCGGAATATCTAACCCCGATTCAATAATGGTGGTACAAATGAGGATATCCGCATCCCCGTTACTAAAGGTGAGCATTGTCGCTTCTAATTCCCCTTCTGGCATTTGCCCATGGGCGATAGCCAGTCTCGCCGCTGGTATCATTTCCCGCAGTTTAGTAGCTACTTCTTCAATTCCCTCGACTCGGGGGACAACATAGAACACCTGTCCCCCTCGATCTAATTCCGTGCGAATCGCGGTACGAACCGCTTCTGGATCATAAGGGGCTAAATGGGTTTTAATGGGACGTCGGGAAGGGGGTGGTGTGGTAATCAAACTCATTTCCCGCACCCCAGATAGGGACATATATAAAGTACGGGGAATGGGTGTAGCAGTTAAGGTAAGCACATCGACTTGAGTTTTTAGAGCTTTAATTTTCTCCTTTTGGTTCACTCCAAATCGCTGTTCTTCATCAATAACTAACATACCTAAATCGCGGAATGTTACACCTTTTCCTAATAATTGATGGGTACCCACAACAACATCTAATTCCCCAGTATTGAGGCGGCGCTGAATCTCCTTGCGTTCATGAGCAGTGCGGAAACGGTTGAGTAATCCCACATGAATAGGATAGGGAGCAAAGCGTTCTTTTAGAGTGTGGTAATGTTGTTGAGTCAGAATCGTGGTTGGGGCGAGGAAGGCGACTTGTTTGCCGGAGGTAATCACTTTAAAAATTGCCCGCAATGCCACCTCAGTTTTCCCAAACCCCACATCCCCACAAACCAAGCGATCCATAGGGCGATCGCTCTCTAAATCTCGCTTCACATCTTGCACCGCCTTGAGTTGATCTGGGGTGGGTTGGTAGGGAAATGACTCCTCTAGTTCATCTTGCCAAGGGGAATCCACGGGAAACGCATAACCGGAACGTTGACTGCGTTGGGCATAGAGTTTGAGTAAATCAACCGCCAGTTTCTTAATGCTTTTGCGAACCCGACTTTTGGTCTTTTCCCAGGCTTTGCTGGACATTTTATTCAGTTGAGGCGCAGGGCTATCGGCGCTGCGATAGCGAGACAAAACCCCCACCTGATCAGCGGCGACGCGCAATAATCCATCAGCATATTGTAAAACTAGATATTCACGGGTTTCATGGTTAAGGGTGAGGCTTTCTAGCTTGACAAATTTACCAATCCCGTGATTTTTATGTACCACATAATCCCCAGGGGTTAACTTATTCGGGTCAACCTGTTTCGAGGCGGCGCGGCGTCGTTTACGCACATAACTGGGGGTAGCGAGGGTATGCTGTCCAAAAAACTCGCGATCGGTAATGACAACAAGGCGAAACGTAGGCAGGATAAAGCCTTCGAGTTCAGCTAATCCGGAATATTTGACCGCCACGGGTGTTTTCTGGCTTTGCAGTTTATCAATAGCGGGATAGTCACGGGGATTAGGAACAAACTGGGCGGGACAATCATGTTCCTGTAAAAGAGAGACAGAACGACTAGGTTGAGCAGAAATCAGCCAAACCGAAAACTTGCGATCGCGTTCACTGCGGACAATTTCTGCAAGTTTGGCAAATTGGTGTGGTGTTGCGGGAATGGGGCGGCTGGCTAAATTCACCGCCGTCTCATTAGTTGCTTCTGCCAGTTCCGATAAATAGAGTAAGGTTTGAGTGTGTAGGGGCGGGTTTAGGGATTGTTGTTTCGGTGTTGATGATAAAGTTTGATCAAAACCCGCCCTGACTGGGGTTTGCTTGTTGAATAATTCAGCATATTGACGATGGAGAGGGGGAAGAGGATGGGCTAATGTATCTAAATGTTCTTGGGCGTGTTCCACCCAGCGATCGCAATGGGCGCGACATTGTTCGGGTTCGTCAATGGCAATAACGATATTATCAGGTAAATAATCCAATAGAGAGGCAGGTTTCTCAAAGGCAATACCCAAGAAGCGGCGACTCCCTTCCAGATGTCCCCCGGCTTGCCAAAGTGCCTGTTCCTCTTCCTCTAGATGGATTTGAACCTGTTGAACTTGGGTATCACTGAGGGCATCAGTAATAATGGGGCTAAAATCAGTAGGGGTAAGTACCAGCTGCTCAATTTTATCGAGAGAGCGTTGGGTTGCGGGGTCAAATTCGCGCAGTTGTTCGAGTTCATCCCCAAACCATTCCAAACGCACCGGTAATTCAGCCGCAACTGGGAAAACATCCACAATATCACCGCGCCGACTCCACTGACCTTCCATTTCCACCAGTGGCACTCGATCATAACCCAAGCGTGCTAATTGTTGATCGATTTCTTTAGTGTCCCAACTTATACCTCGGTTGATTGTCAGGCAGTAGGATGCCAAGGCGGCGACGGGTGGTAAATGGGGTTGAAGTGCCCCATGAGTGGCGACAATTGCCAGTCCCTGGTGCTTTGTCTGTCCATTGTCCGTTGAAGTACCTGGGTTAGCCTGATCAGAACTTGACGAATGACCAATAACCAAATCGGCTAATACCTGCATTTGTCCCCAAGTCATTTCCGATTCTGGGTTAAAAGGTTCGTAGGGTGACGCTTCTGAAGTGGGATACAAAAGAACCGTCTGCCAATTCATCGCTTCCAATTGCGCCGCCCAGCGACTAGCTTCTTCCAACGTGGCACAGACAACCAAAAGATTACGCCCTGCGGCTTGGGCGATAGCAGATGAGACTAACCCCTTAGGTAGACGAGCAATCCCATTCAGGTGCAAAGACGACTGACGATTCAGTTTAGAGAGGAGTTCACTCGTCAGAGGCGATCGCTCCAGAGTCCGAATGATAGAAGAGAATGCCATGATTCACCGCACGTTATTAGAAATAGACAACCCAAGCCGCCATCCATCGGCTTATCTCATTGTAGAAGCCTTAGTCGAGGCAGATTTACTCACTTATGACTCAAAAGAAGCCCCGACACCAAACCCCCAACCTGATTCACCCCACACCCAATCTCCCGCTCAACCCCTCTGCGTCCCTCTGCGTGAACCTCTGCGTCCCTCTGCGTTAAAAAAACTATTCTATCGCCACCCTCAAACCTTCCTTGCTCAGGAAGGGTTTCCTCCCATGGATAGGAGTCAATTGGAACCCAGACACCAAACCGCAGACGCTTCTCGCATCACATCTCTACAGCCAAAACCCAGAACTCAAGTCATGCTTAATACTAGAACCTGAGAAATACATTCTCCCCCATTCCCAGCCATTACACTCATGTCCTCTGTCTCTCGCGAAATTGTCTTTATCCTTTTACTAATCGGACTCAATGGTATCTTTGCTATGTCAGAGATGGCAATTGTCGCCGCTCGCCAGGTGCGCCTGCAACAATTAGCTAATCAAGGTAATTCCAAAGCTCGCACGGCTTTGGAGTTGACCCATTCCCCGAATCAGTTCCTCTCCACGGTTCAGATTGGGATTACCCTGATTGGTATCCTCGCCGGTGCCTTTGGCGGTGCGACTATCGCCGAACAACTCGCTACCCAATTAGAGGGGATTCCCCTACTTGCCGCCCGGGCAGATGCGATCGCGTTATTTGTTGTCGTGGTGACGATTACCTACCTGTCTCTGGTTATCGGGGAACTGGTGCCCAAGCGATTGGCACTGAGTAACCCAGAATTAATTGCCACGGCGGTAGCGGCACCGATGAAATTTTTGGCAAAACTCGCAGCGCCTGCGGTTCATTTATTAAGCTATTCCACGGAAACAGTATTGCACCTGTTGGACATAGCCCCTTCCCAAGAACCGACGGTAACCGAGGAAGAAATCAAGATTTTAATGCAGCAAGGCACAGAAGCCGGAACCTTTGAGCAAGTCGAACAAGACATGGTGCAGCGAGTATTCCGGTTAGATGATCAACGGGTTGGTGGCTTGATGACGCCTCGTCCCGATATTGTCTGGCTAAATTTAGACGATTCCTCAGAAATGAACCGCCATAAAATGATGACGAGTTCCCATACTCGTTTTCCGGTTTGTCAGGGGGGAATTGACAATGTGCTGGGTGTTGTGACAGTCAATGCCTTACTTGCCCATTGTCTGGCGGGTTATCCTCTCGATCTAACCTGTTGCTTGCGGCAGCCATTATTTATCCCCGAAAGCACTAGGGCGCTGAAAGTACTGGAGTTATTCAAGCAATCAGGACCCCATTTGGCATTGGTGGTGGATGAGTATGGAATAATTCAAGGATTAGTGACACTCAATGATATTTTAGAAGCCATTATTGGTGAAATTCCCTCTTTTGATGATGCGGATGAGTTGCACGCGGTACAGCGGGAGGATGGTTCATGGTTAGTTGATGGTATGTTATCCGTTGAAGAGTTCCGCAAACTATTTGGCATTGAGGAGTTACCGGGAGAGCAACGGGGAAACTATCATACGTTAGGCGGTTTTGTGATTACTCATTTAGGTCGCATTCCTACTGCGGCTGACTATTTTGAATGGGGAGGGTTACGGTTTGAAGTGATGGATATGGATGGCAATCGGGTGGATAAGGTATTGGTGGCACCGTTGCAAAAAGAGTTTTATCAGCGTTCTAATGATGTGTATTGAAACTAAGGCTGGTGGGCAATGCCTACGGTAAATAGGAGGATGTCACCGAGTCTCGATATCGTACAAATGGCAGAGAGTTCGTAGTTTTTGTTTGACACGCTCACGCACATTCTCTGGCGACATGACTACGCAATCTCCCCCGTAGCGCAAGACTTCTCGTTCCAACCAGAAGGGGTTTGATACGCGCCGTATGACCTGTCGTACCTCTCCGACAACTTCATTGCTAATGTCTTTCGCTCTCGGTTCGTAAGCTTTAACCATTCCTCGATAAAAGTGCAAGTACACTTTTAGGTGATCTAAGCCTTCACTGTGCCACTGTCCTTCAATCGGTTCAATCGCTTTGATTCGATCTAGGCGCAGACAGCGATTGTGTATGAGTTCTGGAAAGCTTGTATTTTTGATGTCCTCTGTTTCTTCACACCAGATTTCTAGGTAAAAACGCTTTTCTTCAAAGGAAATTTCAGCGTAACGAACTGTGAACTCTAACTCTTGCTCTTGAGCGTTGTAGTAAAGCAGACGAAACGGTTGTTGGTGATTGATGTGTTGATCGACCCGGATTCGCCATGCCTCGCTAGGTTGGCTAGCTAGCTGCTGGAGGGATTGACGCACTGGATTCTCCAGGTTTCCCTGTTCTAGCAACAGACTTAAAAGCGTATGAGCTTCTCCGATGTAGCCTGAGTCAATGAGGACTTTGGTGGCTTGCTGTAGTGCTGCTACATGGGTTGAGTTTAGTTTGAGGGATTGTCCAACTTCAACTTGTTGCTGTGCGATCGCCACAATCAATCCTGACACACTGGGTTCTTTGCCCCAGAGGATGTTGAGGCGACGGGCGATCGCTTCGAGTTGCTCCTTGGTTCCTGGTGGAATTGACAGTGTTAGGGTTTCTTTTTTTCTGGGCATTCAAAAATGTACTTGCACTATTTTTATTTTTATGCCATGATCTTTTATGTAAGGGCATTATACCATCAATCCATCAAGTTTAAGTGTGACTGCTGTCGCCAATCTTGACCCTGTTCAATGTTGCGTTTTATGAAGCGCACGGTTTACACACACCTACTGAACGAAAGGAAAGCAAGATGCTAAAACGCCGTCGGCTCCTGAACCGTGAGCCGGAAAGTTTAGATGAGCAATACTTTAAGGAGATTCGCCCCAAGCTGTACGAGTTACACGCCACTCATGGACAGTATGGAACACGCAAAGGGCGGACTCTGGCGGAACACATTGACTCAGCCTGTCAGTTTGTCCTTACCGTCAGCAAAATTGCTAAGGTTCCTGAAGAGAAACGAGCTTGCATCCTTGCGGCAACGGCTGTTCATGATTTGAACAAACTGATAGACGATGGGCGCAATGTCAAAACCTTAGCACGCGATCGCAACGTTCTCACCGAACAACTTGATCGTGCTGGTGTAAGTACACTGGTCAAAACAGATGAAGATCTTGAACTGATTCGCCGTCTGATTGAAAGCCATTCAGGTCATAGTAATAGCGATGGGATGCGGTTTGTTGCCGAAGATCCCCAAATCAAAGACCAAATCAAACGCTGGGCGGCGATGCTGATTGGTGGGGATTTATTCGATTTGGGAATTCCTAAAAAAACGCGGATTCGTAAAGTTGAAAATGAATTAACCGTTGCTTTGGCTCGTCCTAGCCAGTTGTTTGAAGTGAGGTTATCAGAAGATCGGGGTTATCTAACTTCACTGTTACTATCTGCTTGTGAACAAGTCTTGCATAAGCGCGGTTTGCATACCCTTGCCATTGACCCCGATGGGCAGATTTTTGCAGGGGAAGCATTTCCTGAAGACGATTTAACCGTTGAGATTGCCAGCGCATGGCAGAAACAGATTGATCGGGTTTTTGGTGGCAATATTGAACAACTGGTTAAAGCTACTAAAGATGGCATTAAAGTCGATCCGCAAGCCATTCAACAGAATCTAGAAGGGGCGCTTGAGCAAGTCGAAATTTTGCTAACCCGGAAGCTGAGTGGCTACAAATCTGATAAAGTTGCACAAGATATTCACAAGTACAGTAAAGATGCGGGAGAAGACGCGATCGCGGCGGCTCAATCTGTTGGATTAACTCCTGTAGCCACGGCTGATGAGTTTGCGCTTTCGGAAGGAATGAAAGCTGCCTATCTCAGCTATCGAGAAGCTGATTTGAGTCCTAAAGCTGCATGGGATCGCATGGCTACCCAGGTTGGACTTTCGCCTGAGCAACGTAGGGCTTTAGAACCATTCAACGCTCAATATGGGCGGAGTTTGTTTGCCGTTAAAGGGGTAGCCTGTGGGATAGAAAGCATTCGCGCCACGTTACACGATTCATTTCAACTTCGACAAACTGAAGACGTTGATGTTTCAGAAGATTTGATAATAGCGGTCAGGCGATTACTCAATTTTTCTAGTGCAACAGATTGGAAAAGTTTTGCAGAACTGACAGCTTATGTCGAGGCAAATCCGCGCCAGCGTTGTTCTCTAGGAGCAACTTCTGCTCAAGTCGATGAATTGATTTCTCACAAAATGCCACCGGGAACAAAAGTACAAGCGTTCTCAAACCGTCTTCCGGGTGGTATGAGTGCAGAACCTAAGCGGCGGGCAGATAGTTTGGCATCCCGGGCTTATCAGCTAATGACAGTGGGGGCTAACTTTCCTAAAGCCAGCAAACAAGACCCACTTTACTTACACTTTGCCCTACCTAAAGGGTCAAGTCCTAAATTACAAGCCATTTGGCGAAAGTGGCTTCACGATACAGCAGCAACGAACGCAGAAGGAGGAACGGTAACAATCGATGAATTGCAATTATATCGAGATAACTTAATTGCGTTTAAAACCAATAAAGTTGTGGGATTTGCATTGCCAAAGCGTCCAGAGTTCACCTATTCTACTGTGACAATTCCGGTGGTTTGGGGTGATACGAATAATTCAGTGGCGTTGCTCAAATCGTTACGCTTGGCTTTAGAACTATCCCTTACGCCTGATTTTGGATTTCCCTTTATTCTCAGTGCCAATTTAGAAGTTGAGCCAGAGTGGGATGTTTTTGGCAGAGTGGAAGGAATTGCTTCGTCACTTCAACCGTTACTCGGCTCAGGTATTTATCAACGTCAAGGGCATTTGTCTAAACAAGAGTTGCAATTGGCTTTGACGGCGGAAGCGGTTTTAGAGCGTTTACAGTGTATTGGTAAATTAGTGATTAATGTGGCTAGTCTTCAGAAAAAAGATGATTGCCTCTACGATTTAGCTCGCGCCGCTCAACGACCCCTAAATCTGTATTTTGTCCTATTGCGATGGATTTTACGAGAACAAGATGACCCAAATTTGGAAGCAATATGGACTCGCATTTGTGAACCTTTAACCACACTACTGAAGAGTCTTATGTCAGAAGAACATGATCGCGTTTCACATTATCTCAAACAAGCCGCTCGTATTGCTGAAGTGGGCAAGCTGCGGGGCAGTTCATTTCGTCGTACTGCTCAAGCTGAACCCTTTTCTGAATTCATTAAGGCTGTGCGATCGCGTAAGTCTCATCTGGATTGGGACACTATTTTTGCCGCGCTGGTTCAGGACTATCACACTCGCCTTGATCGGATTCGAGAACACGGTGTTGGGGCAACGAAATATGAGCAAGTTAAACAGTTTTATCAAATTCTAAGAGAACTGTTTCAGGAGGTTTATCACTTACGTTCAGAACGACTGTTAACGGATAGCAAAACTCTAGAAGCCGCTTATCTGTTCTTTTTACAAGAAGCTCGTCAAGAATTAAAAGCCCAAACTAAACAAGCAACTGAAACAAAATCGGAGTAATTATTATGTCTATTGAAACCTTAAAGCCATTTCTCGCACCTAGCTACGAAAACTTTCCTAAAGGACGCACTATAGGAGTTGTTGTCCTTCGCACCACGCAATCTGAAACAATTTTCCGCACGGAAGGTACAGGGGAACCGATGTGCAGTGAGTATGTTCAGGCTGGAATCGAGCATACCAAATCAATTCCTCGGTTGGTAATGACTAAACGCAAGCAGGTTGCACCGGAACGGCGACGGGGGCGGGAATTTCTGCGATCGCACGAACTCCTCTACTCTGCACCCAAAAGTAATGCTCTTTGCGCTCTCAACACGAATGCACCTTGTGAAATGTGTATTGACTGTTTCCTTTATGGTTTTGCGGCTGGAGGGGAAGGTGCCCAAAAAAGCCGGGTTTGGACAGAAGATGCTTTTAGTATTTTGCCTGCAACGGAATTAATTGGCGATCGCACGATCAACGCCATCTTTGAAAATGGAACGATGCGAGATGAAAAAGGTAATGCTTCAACTGCCCTCAATACCAGTGAATACATTAAACCGGGCGTTCATTTTCTTGATATTGTCACGCTCAAAGATGTAACGGCTGATGAGTTGCGCTATGCTCTGGGTAACATTCTACTGACTAGCCGTTATGGAGCTATTTCGAGCCGCGTTGGACGGATGGAAAACCAGATTCTTGGCATCTTTGGTGGCATTGCTGAACTGCCAAGTTCTCTGGAATTGGTGCAGGGTGTTTACGACAAGCTGATTGCTGATGGAAAGGCTCTCGATCATCCGTTTAATACTGAAGCTTTAGTGTCGGTGACTCAATCCGTTATTACTAATTGGACAAATAAACGAGGAATTTCTGTGCAACTGTCTGCTGAGGAACTGGATGCTCTGATTGCTGATGTCGATCGCCATTGGGATTTGACTGAACAGGAAACATTTCTCAAGCGACTCGATCAATCTTATGCACCCCTGCGCCAAGTGAAAAGTGAAGGGAAGAAAAAAGGACAATGAATTCACTAATTGACAATGGATAATGAACAATGGATAATGACCTCTCCTTAAAAGAATAGGATTGAAATTAAGGAAAATCTTTTTTAATTTCTTCGTAAACGAAGAGGTCTTAGACCCAATTAATCAATTATCAATTATCAATTATTAATTATCCATTGAT
>NZ_JAVKEW010000270.1:0-16838 GCF_040226375.1 Coleofasciculus sp. G2-EDA-02
GGACAGGGAGCGCGTGTAAGACCTCTTTGAGGCAGTGTGCGTAGAGCTGTCAACCCCAATCAGCGACTCTAGGCGTTTGGTAGCTAACCCCCTAGGGCGTGGTGAGGAATCGCCGTCCTTGTAGGGCGGTGAGGATGTCAATATGCGATCGCGTCCAAGGGGACAGGTGATTGCGATTTTGGATCAGCGCGATCGCGTTACCAGCATCCCTGCAAAAAGCCCAGAACCAGGTGCGTGTGGCTAGAGCTAGACTGGCACAGGTGTGAGAGTGAACGTGGAGCGATCGCGGCATTGTCTGGCATCAGCTTGTGATCCTGAACCCGCCCCTACATATTTACTCGCCATACCTGACTCTTCAGCGCGTTGGGTCAAGAAGATGTATACTTAGGGATATAGAAATTTATATTCCTCATCCAATTTCAAAGGAGACGTCGTATTAGTTAGGGTAAAGCGGAAGTAACAGAAACTTTCGCGTCTGGTATTCAGGGGCTCTATCGCTCAGAACAGATATTGGATTAGCTTGGCAGCTTCGCTACAAATTGTTGTCTCCCAAAAATTCGCTCTGAGCAACGAAGAGTCAGGAATTTGCCACCAAGCCAATAGCCAATTTATATAAGTTTTATGCGGCTTGTTCTCACTGTAAATGAGCCGCATAAAATCTATAGCATTTCTATTAATTCCAGCCTAAATCTAGAGCGTAAGTCCATTAATAGCAGTAGTAGAGACGTTCCGGTGGAACGTCTAGTTATTTCTGGCTGAATAGCGGTTCTCGCTGAAAACAGTAAAGTCTTTCACCTTTATCTAAACCAGGATGATCAGATGGAATTAGTACGAACATGGCTTCCTGATAGCCCACTTGTATCGTTTACGATTCTCTTATTAGTAATTTCGGCAATTCCGCCAATTTTTGAGCGCTTACGATTGCCCGGATTAGTGGGTTTGCTGGTGGCGGGGGTAGTGCTAGGTGAGCATGGGTTAGGGCTGCTGAGTGCTGAAAGCGAAACCATACATCTACTATCGGACATCGGCAAAATCTATTTAATGTTCGTAGCTGGATTAGAAATTGACTTAGAACAGTTTCGCAAAAAGAAAAATCGCTCTTTAGGGTTTGGTTTTGCCACATTCATTGTGCCGCTGATTATCGGTACCCTAATTGGGCAACTATTTGGTTTTGGTCTAAACGCTTCGATACTCATTGGTTCTCTATTTGCCTCCCATACCCTATTAGGGTATCCGATTGTCCAGCGTCTAGGTTTAGTTGAAACTGAACCCGTCATCGTCACTATTGGTGCAACAATCTTTACAGATATCAGTGCGCTGCTCGTATTAGCCATTTGTGTATCAATTCACGCCGGAGAATTCTCCCTCTATACTCTGAGCGTGCAGCTTGGCTCACTAGCTATCTATGCGGCGATTGTTTTGTTTGGCTTTGATTGGGCAGGAAAACAATATTTCCGCCGTACTGGTAATGATCAAGGTAATCAATTTCTCTTTGTTTTGCTGGCAGTGTTTCTCGCTTCAGTGGGAGCGCAAATTATTCATATCGAGCAGATTGTCGGGGCTTTTTTAGTCGGTTTAGCCGTGAATGATGTGGTGGGGCGCTCTCCGGTGAAAGAGAAAGTGGAGTTTGTGGGTAGTGTCTTATTTATTCCCTTTTTCTTCGTCGGTATGGGCTTAATGCTCAATTTACCCCTATTCCTGGAAACCCTAAGGAGCAGTTTCGGACTCACTGTCGCTATTTTAGCCGGATTAATTGGTAGTAAATTTCTCGCCGCCTTCCTCGCGAAAGTCCTATATCACTATCGCTGGAACGAGATGATGGTGATGTGGTCCCTGTCTTTGCCTCAGGTGGCGGCGACATTAGCCGCTGCTTTGGCTGGTTTGCAGGTGGGGTTGCTGAGTGAGGCGGTGTTTAACGGTGTCATCGTTTTAATGCTGGTAACCTCTGTTCTCGGTCCGGTGTTAACCGCAAAATTTGCTCCCCAGCTACCTCTACCCAAGCCCAGTCCTGAGATTAGCCAATCGGTGCTTTGGTGGGAAAGTCGAGCCGAACACCGAGTCCTGGACGAGCAGTTTGAGCGCGATCGCTCTAATTTTACCGTAGTTGTGCCGATTAGTAACCCTCTGACGGAGCGCTTTTTAATTGAAATGGCTGCACTATTGGCACGTCATGAATCGGGTCACATTGTACCCTTATCCATTACCCAGGATCAACTTCAGATGGATGAACCCCAGATGCAAATCTCTCTGGGGCACAGTCGGCGGCTTTTGGTACGTGCCAAACAAATTAGTTCTGAGTTTAAGGTTGAGGCGAAACCCGCACTCCGAATTGAGGATGATGTGGCGCTGGGAATTATTCGTACTGCCCGAGAACAAGACGCCCGTTTAATTGTCATGGGCTGGAGCGAAAATACCGGCTTACGGGCGCGTTTGTTTGGCACTATCATTGATAGTGTTTTTTGGTCATCCCACTGTCCGGTTGCTGTGATGCGGCTATTAGATGAGCCGATAAAAATACGCCGCCTTTTAGTGCCGGTAAAGAACTTCACACCACAAACAGTGCGAACCGTGCGATTTGCCCAACTGTTGGCGGATACCAATCAAGGTTCGGTAACGTTATTGCATATTTGTCCCCCACAAACAACATCTGAGGAAATTGCTTCACTTGAGTCTGAGTTGTCTCATGTCCTCTGTAGTGCAGGTCCACAAGTTAGTACCTCGATTAAAGTCATTCGTCACGAGGATGTGGCGATGGTGATTCTCAATGCTTCTCAGTCGGTTGATATGGTGATTTTGCGCTCATTACGCCGTCGTACTGTTGCTGGATTAGCCGTTAGTGACGTTACCACTAAACTGATTAACCACCTTAAATCTTCATTCGTACTCTTTGCCGAACCTCATGCTTAAAATCAATTTTTTATCTTCAACTCCGCTTTGGTTTTTCCACTTAATTCCTTACAAAATCGGGGAATGCTTTTTCATTAACCTGCTTTCCCTGTTTATCGTGCAAGTCGTTGGTGGGAGTATCACAGATGTAGGTAAAACTAGCTCCTTAGTCTCTCTGGCTGGTGTGGTTGCTTTTATCCTTTGGGGCAATCTCTCAGACCAATTAGGCTCCCGCCGCCCTTTTTTGATTCTAGGATATGTCGGATTTTCTCTGTGTATGGGGTTAATTAGTGTAGCCGATAATCTCATCCAAGTGCAGCAATGCAGTATAGTTGCAGGATTTTTGATGGCAGCCATTATTCCTGTATCAACTGCTCTATTACTAGAAACTGTTCCAGAAAAACAATGGTCTCAATCATTAGGTCGTTTTTATCTGATTGGGAGTTGGAGTTTTGTTATCGCTTTAATTGGAGGAGGAATTTGGCAAGAAGTTTTCTCGAATTTGTGGGGGTCTGTCTCAGCTATGCGAAGTTTATTTGTTTTCGCCGCTGGGGTAAGCTTACTCAGCTTGATTCTCTGTTTGATGTGGGTGCAAGAACCCCAGCAGGTTCATTCAAATCGCTCATTTAGTCCATTATTACTGGGACGACTCTCTGTCGCTGTTATTGAACGGGGAGTGCTGTTTTACCCATCCCGAATGATTTACTTTATCCTGCGTCCAGAGTGGCTAACTCAGATACAGCAGCAGATATATAGTCCCCTGAATCTTTATTACATTTGTTCGGCTCTATTGTTCCTAGCGATTCAAATTGTCTATCTCGCCTTCCCCATTTTTCTGGCTGAGGTTTTGGGAGCAACAAATTCTTTGATTTTTTTAATTGTTTTTGGCAAGGCGTTGATTGAGGCATTTTTATATTTTCCAATCGGTCAGTTCGCCCAAAAACATGACAGTATTAGATTGCTGACTTGGGTAACAGCCGTGCGGGTGGGAATTTTTATGATTTTTACCATCCTGGCACTTTTAAAGCCAACACCAGTGAGTTTAGTCATTATTGGATTTGCCCATCTGTTCACGGGTTTTACTTGGGCTGTGATTAATGTGGCTAGTACCCTATCAGTAGCAAGGCTGGCGACTAAAGGTGAGGAGGGAATGGCGCTGGGAGTCTATAATTCAATTATTGGGGTAGCAACGATTTTTGGTTCTCTAGTCAGCGGCTATTTAGCGGCGAGTTTTGGATATAGTGTTTGTTTTGCCACGGGTACATTTTTGACAGGTTTAACGGTAGTTTGTTTTTGGTTGCTAGAATTTATTATGGAAAAAGAGAGTGAAACAATGCCTTCTTTGCGCTAAGTAGAGACGTAGCATGCTACGTCTCTACATGTTGCATGCTACGTCTCTACAATGATGATTCTATTACTGAATCTCTAAGGGCATCCGCCCAGACAGTAAGGCTTTAGTAGAAGACTCACCCGCTTTTCTCAACTGTCGTGTCAGTTGAAGATTCAACAAGACTAATGCCAGGGATTGACCGACTAGGGCAACTAAAACTGAGGTTCCCGCTGCATATTGGATACTAGCCCAAGGAAACGCCGAAAATAGCCATAGCGTAGGTTCTACCGACGGGGATAGGGACAAAAAGCCAAAAATGATGGGCGGTAAAATAATGATTCCACCCACCACAGTTGCTGCCCAAACTGCCCGCTTTGGCGTTTTCAGCAACAGCATAAGCTGTCCAATTGAAGCATAGAAAACGATGAGACTGGCGGTTACCAATAGCCCCAAAATCGCGGGTGTCTTGTATTCACTTGGAGACCACAGCAGAATCCATGGCAGCAGAATAGCAGACGCGATCGCTAAATTCAACAGAATCGCTACAGGGGCGGGACTGGTTTTGCCCCAGAGTAACTCTGCCATAATCCCAGCCTTGCTGGACGAGCGTTTGGCATGACGGTAACGCGCCCAATCTTGCATCGTCTGACGATGGGGACTCAACGCCGCGATTAGTCCTAAAAACAGGATCAGATTAAACACCAGCAGGACTTCAAAATTCTCAAACAACCCTTCTGCATAAGTTCTCCATTCATGAACCTGAGGATTTAGGGCAAATCCGAGAATCATCACTTCAAAGCAACCTGTTAACCGATAACTTTGTCGCTTACTCAGTAAGGTAGCCGTAGGGTTGTGAAAATGGCGATTTAACCCCTGCCAAATCCAGTAACTCCATAAACCACAATTGAGAATGGCAAATCCAGCCATCGCCCACATTGTCTTACCGATGGGGAGATAAAACCAACCCAACTCCCCAAAATCACCGTTTGGATAAGTATTAGCCGCATCTAGAGAACTAGAATTAATCAGGTACGGTAACAAAATTGCCGGATTAAACAACGTCAGCCAATCGCTGGGGTAATGGGTCATACCCTGGTTACCAATGATACTGGTCATAATCGCCAGGAATATGACCATTCCGCCACTACCCAACCAAGGTTGAAAACCGCCCAACCCATTACCGACTAAGCCAAATAATAACGCACCACTGAAAAAGAATAGGCAACTGGCACCTAGAACGCCGTAGAAGGCGAAAATTTGACTCAAACCAATGTGACCCGCCAAACCCGACACCAGATGTAAGGGCAAGGCGAGGGCGGCGACTAGATAAAGTAACAGGGGAACTCCCAATAATTTGCCCCCTAAAATACTCAGTGTTGAACCCGGAGTCAAACGTAGAAAATTGAGGGTACCGCGATGTTCTTCCTGAGACAGGTCACTAATCAGCATATAGATGCCAACGACTAACAAGGCAAAGATACCGATAAAGCTGAGCCAAACAAATACATCTTGCCACCAGAGTGACCAATTGATCACAAACCCACCCAAGCCATCGGATAGACAGGTTGGAGAAGAATATTCCTGAGTCACACCTGTACAATAACGGCTGTAACCAATCTTTTCCTCCTCAACTACGGGTAATTCACCGGCAAAACCAATCAGTAGCAGTAACTGTCCCAAAAAAGACATGGCTACGGCAATTAAGATATTGCGGGGTTTAAGCCGCCCTTTGATTTCTCGCAACAACTGGGGATTCCATTCACCCAGTTGGTTAACTAAATTCAGTGCCATCGTAATGTGAGTCTCCCTCTAGTAAAACCTATCGTGTTTAATCTGGATGAGTCGGATATGCCTGCGAGTTCACTATCTATGAGTAATGCTCATAATCTCATCCAGAAAATCGTTCTTATCCTTCTCACCTCTTCCCCAATCCCCTTTTTCCCAACGAAATTAAAAAATTGAAACCGATTCCGGTCAGGGGGGTCAATTAGCCGTTATCATAAGAGACTGCCTGGTCAAGTTGCATGTTTCAGGCGTCCACTTTTTCAGATTGTCCACAGGATTACACGTAAGTTATGGCACAGCAGCACTACCGTATTACCCTTTTGCCTGGTGATGGCATCGGTCCAGAAATTATGGCAGTCGCGGTAGATGTGTTAAACATGATTGGCGAACAGTTAAATCTTAGCTTTGAATTCACGGAAGCCTTGATGGGGGGGGCGGCGATTGACGCTACCGGTGAACCCCTACCGGCTGACACCCTGGAAAAATGCCGCCGTAGCGATGCTGTTTTACTGGCTGCTATCGGTGGTTATCAATGGGATAACCTGCCGCGCCATCAACGCCCGGAAACGGGTTTGTTGGGATTACGAGCAGGATTGGGTTTATTTGCCAATTTACGACCTGCCACCATATTACCCCAACTCATTGATGCTTCAACTTTGAAACGGGAGGTGGTTGAAGGGGTGGATATTATGGTGGTGCGAGAACTGACAGGTGGGGTTTATTTCGGTCAGCCGAAGGGCATCTTTACAAGCGTTACTGGGGAAAAGCGGGGTGTAAATACGATGGCGTATACGGAAGCCGAAATTGACCGAATTGGACGAGTGGCATTTGAAACCGCTCGCAAACGCCAGGGTAAACTCTGTTCGGTTGATAAAGCCAATGTTCTAGAGGTATCTCAATTATGGCGCGATCGCATCACTCAATTAGCGACTGAGTATCCGGATGTGGAGTTATCCCATCTGTATGTTGACAATGCTGCCATGCAGTTAGTTCGAGATCCTAAGCAGTTTGATACTATTGTCACGGGGAATTTATTCGGAGATATCCTCTCAGACGCCGCTGCAATGCTCACCGGCAGTATTGGCATGTTACCATCTGCCAGTTTAGGGGAAAAAGGACCCGGCGTTTTTGAACCCGTTCACGGTTCCGCACCGGATATTGCTCTTCAAAATAAGGCAAATCCCTTGGCTCAAGTGTTGAGTGCCGCAATGATGCTACGCTATGGGTTAAATCAACCAACGGCGGCTGACCAGATTGAGCAGGCAGTTCTGAAAGTTTTAGATAAAGGTAACCGTACAGGGGATATTATGTCAGCAGGAATGACCCTTGTCGGTTGCCAGGAAATGGGACATGCTTTGATTGAGATACTCAAACAGCCATAAGTTAAGTCAAACAGGAGCGCAGCTACTCTGATTCAACGAAACGTCCGACAAGAATCATGTTGGTGAATTAAAAAATAGGGTTAGGTGGGTGGTATACACATCACAGCAACGGCAAGGAGACTATACAGAAACTCGGACAGGGCTACCGATGTTGTTAGACCCGGGTCTCCTCAGAGCCGCTCGGCAGATATACCATACCTATTATGAAGTCCATCCCCATCTGACCCAACGCCCTACGGGTGTGGCAATTGACCGATTTAGCTATCGTGGGAAGTTAATTTTTCGGGCTAAACCGATTCTTTTGCCTCAAGAGTGTTTTGTGCCACTGAGTCAGCTTGAGGCGGAAATTTATTAGTCATTTGTCATCTATCCTTTGATAAAAAAGGAAATTAATCACTATTTCCATCTTTCCAGCTAGTAGTTTTTTTTGGTTAGTTGTTTCTTCTTACCAGGTTCAGATAAGGTTTTAACACTGGCAATTAATTTCACCGCTAACTCGAAGATTATAGCGGTGAAATTAATTGCCGATTTAGATGAATGCGAGGGCGGGATTTGAACCTGCGACCTTGGGCTTATGAGTCCCCTTGTCATCTCATAGTCAAAGTTCTGGAGGTGCTGGAGGTGTAGCGCCAGAGTAGATAACTGCTGCTTTCCCTTGCCTACGTGCTACCTTGACCACTTCCATTGCTTCATCCCAGTTAGGATAGGTGCTGTAGTTCCATTCTCCAGGATTGTCGCCTTCTATAGCAATTACGGTTTCCTGTTGCTTCTCATCGCTGCGATCGCTATGGTTCATTTCCTCCTAGAAGGCTCTTAAACTATCTTCAGGTCATATCCTATCTTAATAAAGTTTCTCATGCCTTACAACAGAAATTACAGATACTTAGAGATAGATTAGAGACAATAATTTAATTAACATAGATATAGAAAAGGATAGTAGAAACAACTACTATCCTTAAAGTTCGTTAGCTTAGATTGTTTAGAATTCAGGAACTTGCACTTGTCTGATTGTACCTGCATAGTGTTTCATAACTATTTCTGGACTATTACCCACCCACTTCGCTACTTGAGTAACAGTCACACCAGCTTCTAATGCCATTGTAATGAAGGTATGACGGCAATTGTACTGTGGTAAATATTGTTTGACTTGACCATCCTTCACTAAATTCTCTACCACTGGCTTCCAGACTCGATTTAAGAAATTGTGAGCATCTATCTCTTTACCACTTTTAGCGGCAAATACTAAAGCTTCAGAAGAATCATTTTCTAGCTTAATTTCATCTAGAAGTGCTTGTAACTGTTTATTGATAGGAAAGGTTCTCGCTTCATGAGTTTTAGTAGACTTTCTAATTCTTAAATCAGTCGCTACTGCTTCAGAGAAGACAATTCGATGGTTCTCAATATGCTTCCACTTAAGCGCGATCGCTTCTTCTGGACGGCAACCAGTAAGGAATAGGAACTTAACGTATGGTGCATAGTAGGAGTGGCTAACTGGAGCAAACTTGGATGAGTAAGTATTATTCTCAAAAGCTTGAGTAATGGCATCTCTTTCAGCTTTTGTAAATGCCATTCGAGATGTTTTACTTGTCTTCTTAGTCTTAATCTCACTTGCCATGCCATCAAACGGGTTGGAGGCAATCAGCTTAGAACGCATTGCCCAGTTGCAACAAGCATTTAATTGTTTTAATGTACGTTTTGCTACTTCAGCAGAATATGCTTTAAGTAAATAATTCTGAATAGCTACTGCTTCACTCAAGTCCTGTGTTGGTAGCTTCTTAATCCGCTTCTGGATTTTTCCGTAATCTCTTAGGATAGTCGTCTGTTCCAATTGACTGGATTTGAACTGAGTATAGTTTTCCCATAGCTCATCCAATCTCAGTGCCTTCTGTGCCTCTTCATCAGGTTCTACTAGCTTTAAATGAGTCTGAGGTCTGTATTTTGTTAATGTTCTGTCAAACGTTCCAGCAACTACGGATTCTGTAACTATATCTGACTCAATCTGCTTTTTCTTAGCTTCAGCTATTGTCCTGTTTTCTGGCGTATCGTCTAGTCCTAACGTTAAATACTTTTGCTTGCCACTATAAAGCTGACGTGGGAGCCTTAATCGTAAGCGACCCTGAAACGATTCAACACCGACTGAACCCTTAGAAGCCTTCTGCTGTGTTGTTTGTGAAGCCATTGCTCTAACCCTTTGCTTGACTATGAACACCTAAGTTCTAAGGTAATCATAGTCGATTCATAGTCAAAGTCAATAGTCAAACCAATAAAAAACCAGAAGAATAGCCTCATTACCATTGAGACTATTCCCCCGAAAAGCTTACTCTATAAGGTTTCCACTAAATGGCTCAGGCGGGATTTGAACCTGCGACCTTGGGCTTATGAGTCCCCTGCTCTAACCACTGAGCTACTGAGCCGTTTTTTTTTGACAGCCTCCTTAATTTAGCATAAAGCTTACGTGAACACAAGCATATTTTCTAGCATCTATCTAAGATAGATGTATCAATCCGGTAGTGGCATGACATTTGGATTTCCTTGCGTCAACTCAACCTAAAATCTATTCCACAATTTGAGCGGTGTCACGCCAGTAGAGACGTTGCTTGCAACGCCTCTACACACTTGTGTCCCTGGGAGAATCAACTACCGATTCTTGGGTAGATAAGCCATTGGGTTAACGGCTCCGCGTCCCGATGGATGAACCTCAAAGTGCAAATGGGGACCGGTACTGTAGCCAGTACTACCCATTTCCGAAATTTGTTGCCCTTGGTCAACCTCTTGACCCCGACGCACCAAAATTCGATTGTTATGGGCATAGAGGGTCAAGCTGCCATCCGGATGTTTGATTTCCACCAATTTGCCGTAGCCACCGGAATTCCAACCAGCGGTGACGACAACACCAGGGGCAGCTGCCACAATAGGTGTACCAATAGGAGCCGCAATATCAATACCCCTGTGCATGCGTCCCCAACGCCTACCGTAGCCAGAGGTTAAAACTCCCTTGCTGGGCCAAATATAGCCATTAAATGGGGCAGGGCTATCCGGCAAGTACATATCCGGAGCAGACAGAGGAGGCAGTTGAGGTGCAACCGTTGTCCCCACCGGGGTTTGCAGCATCGGGTTATAACTTTCTGCTGGGGCTGGGGCGGCGGCTAGGATTTGCTGCTTCGGTTCAGATGGGGTTGCCGCAGGTGGCGGTACCGCGATGGGAACTGAAGCGGTTTGAGTTTCCTGTTCATACCGCTGCGGATTGAATTCCGGATTGACCCTAGCGGGTGTTGATTGCTCCGCTAAACTCGGCGCAACTGGCACAGCAGGAACAACCACATTGCTGGGTGAACTGGTGGGCGCTGTGGCTTGCTGATGACGATATTCTGCCCGCATTCTGAGAATATCCGCCCTCAAACGCTCAACGTAGGGGTTTTCCCCAGCGTTAGCTGGCTGATTCCGCTTCGCATCTAAGGCGATAGGGGTATTAGCTGGGGTGTTTTCGCCAACAGAGGATTGGGCGAGAACAGTTGATGAAGCGGTTGGGGGTTGAAATGTTGGTGCTGTTGGAATAATTGGTGAGGTGGACGTTGTTGTGGTCGGAACAACGACTCTGGGTGCTTCAACCTCGGCTGGTGCTGAGGGAGTAACAAAATTGTTTGATTGCTCTTTAATACCCGGTAAAAACGTTACTCTTTGCTCGGATGACTCAGCCGATGGCGTCGTGGGAATTGCGAGCTGTTGATTGACTCGAATCAGGTTGGGATTATTTAATCCGTTCGCTTGAATTAATTCAGAACGGGATAAACCATAGCGACGAGCGATCGCGTCTATCGTATCTCCAGGTTTTACCTCGTAAGTACTCGTCGTCGCCGCTCTATTCGCCACCACCGTTTCCATCACCACTGGCTGCGGTGTTGGGGGTTGAGCCGTGATTTCTGGCGTTGTGACGGGTTCGAGCCTGGTATTGGGGAAGGTGATCGGTTTTTGGTCTTCCGATGGCTCTTGTGAGGTCAAATGGGCTGGACTTGGCGTGGGAACCGGAATCACCACCGATGATGGTGATGGCTTCGGTGTATTTTCCTCCACAGCCAGAGACGCCGCTGTATCTGGAGTGGGTACCGGAATCACCACGGACGAATCAGAGAGGCTGAGAGCTCTTGATTGTGAACTTGATGCGGCTTCTCGGTTCGGAGTGGGTACCGGAATCACCACAGGTGACTGGTACGGATTGACTCCTAGGGACTCCACCGTCGGTGATGCGGCAATTTCTGGTGTAGGAACGGGAATAACTACGGGAGATTGAGGTTGATAGACCGACTTTGAGTCTACAGTCGGCGATGCCGCAATTTCCGGAGTAGGAACCGGGATACCAATCGGAGTGCTGGGATTCGTCGCGGTTGACGCTGGGGTATCGGGTCTCCGTTCTGCCGTCGGGAAAGGGGTTGCTGACGCTGATGGCGTTGCTGCTGTTGTTGATTGGTTGATGGACTCCTCAGACCTCAACTCCGCCAGACTGCTATTTAAGCGGTTCCCTTTGTGTTTTAAATCATCAAGAGCAACGTTTTGTCTCGCTTTGAGCAGGTCATCGACTTGACCGGGAACGATGACCGATTCACCGGTTTTGAGCTGACCGGCTGTGGATACCCCGCCCGAGTTCCGTAACCGATTTGGCTCGACACCGTAAGATTTGGATACAGATTCGACGGTTTCACCAGGTTTAGCCTCGTGAACGATACCGTTCACTGTCGGGATTTTTAGCTGCTGTCCAACTGACAGACTGGCATTGGGTTGGACCGGATTCGACGCCGCGATCGCTTCTGGAGCTACCTGGTACGTTTGCGAGACCTCCCATAGCGTTTGTCCTTCCTGTACCTTGTGTTTCACCACAGGTGTGGACAGGGCTGGCGATGGGGCTGGGGCGGGGACAGGTTTAGCTTGCGGCGGTTTCGAGAGTGTGGCAACGTCTGGTTCGCTTTCTGTTGGCACAGACGCAGGCGAACTCACGCCAACAGGCAGAGTTGTCAGCGTTGGCTCAGAGGCAATGGGTTCAACCGCTAGGGCTTCATCACTCTGTTGCGGTAACAACAAGCTGGAAGCTCCCATGGAAATTGCCAACCCAATCATGGCAGCAGAAGTCCTAGCTCTGCGGTTGCCTTCGGTCGGAATCGTTGCGCCGACTGACGGCTTCTCCTCAGAAAGCTTCAATAACGCCTCAAAGGAGTGGGCGGAGTTGGCTGCACACGAAGGAACCTGTTTAACCTTCTGCGTAAATGTCCGTTTCAAAAACGACCTCCTAGTGTGTGACGAGCACTTAACAGTTCCTAAAATGATTTTTCCAAGTCAATGAGGGTTCTCACCCAAAAATGTGATTTAGATCACGGACGGTAAACATACTTAGGCAAGAGTACCCTGCTTTTTTGATTTAGACAAGCTCATCTGACTGGATAAATTTCTCGTTGTTGACGATCACCGCTCGATTCACCCTTCATGAAGCCATAACTCGCTGTCTCTAGAACAATATAGTTGAGTTTGATACTTAACCCTCTAAAAGACACGGTTGATAGTCGGGCGGTTTTTGCCAAGAACCTGTGCATAGAACATACAGACTTTACAGGCTTTTCTCCGGAAGAGGGCTAGCCCTGCTTTCCCTTTCCTCATAAGCGGGTTTGGTGTTAGTTAGCCTTCCAGAATATCCGGTGATCGCAGAATTTAGCAACTGAATAGAGCTCAAGCTCATAGTCTAGCAACCGATAGTTTAGCAGTTAACGATTACAGACGGCACTTTACGTGAATTTTTGGTAAAGAACAACCGTACAGTCTACCCCAGGCAAGCTTGGGTAGAAACGCTGTTATCGGTAACGTCACATCTGATAAAACGGCGCTTTCTCTTGCGGGTCTTGGCTTTGGACTACCTGGGATCAACCCGCTTGGGATGATTAAAATCTATCAAGCCGCCTCGATTGGGCGGGAATCTTTTTTATATAAATTTCTTATCAAAGGAGTGGATTTTCCGTATTCTAGATAGCTGAATTCAGCGCCATTAATTTTTTGACATAGATAAATGAAGAAAATGCCCTCTGTACAAAGGTGGAAATTGTTAAATTTTAATTAATTTTCATTAAATCTTGATCAGATTAAATAAATTTATATATACGCCAATGTCCATACATGTAGTATTCCGTCCTACAGTTCAACGCTTCAGGTAGAGCCAAGTTTCCGGAATTAGCACCTGCTGAAGGTTAATTTTATTGCTTTAAATACTTAAACGTTATCAGGCAATGTTCTTTCACTTATCAGGTATCCCAGTTGACGCCGTGCTTCAAATAAACCCAAAGCAGCGCTGACGGAAAGATTCAAACTGCGAACACCGGGTTGTGTCATGGGAATAAACACAGTTGCGTCACAAAGCCTTAAAACTGACTGGGGCAGCCCTTGGGTTTCGCTGCCAAATAAAAGCCAGTCATTGGGTTGAAATGGAAATTGAACATAACTGTATTGCCCAGAAGTGCTGAAACCAATCCATCGCCCTCCCAGCTGTTGGTAAACCTGATTAAATACCTCCCACGTTTGGTGGTAGTGCAACTTGACATAGGGCCAATAGTCAAGTCCAGCTCGTTTGAGGTAGCGATCGCTAATTTCAAACCCCAAGGGTCCGACGAGGTGCAACTCCGTATCTGTGGCGGCACAGGTACGGGCGACATTGCCCGTATTGGGCGGAATTTGGGGGTAAACTAAGACAACCCTCAGCATAAAAACTCAAACCTCTTTTCAGTTCTACCCTAAACGTTCATGAATGTTGCCTGAATTGGCTCAGACCCATTGGAAATCTTGATATTATATGTTTTTTTAATATCAAGTTTTGGGAAGAAGCTGATTAGATATTTTAATTTTTAGCCCGATCACTCTTGACAAATCATCCCTCCTACTTACTAAGCTACCAAAGCTTGACATAACTTGTCTTCAAGTTCTTTTTCTTGTTCCGCCATGTCTTGAATGGCTCTGTTGAGAATTTGCTGAGTGTCAAAGCCAACGGATTGAAGTTGTAACCACTGCTCTGCCGTATTCCCTTGGCGGAGAATCTTTTTCAGGGGCGAGAGGAAGCAACTGAAGCCTTTTGCTTTGGCAATGGGTAAAACCTCTTGATACAGTTCATCAATCCATTCCCTTGCCGAAATCATTCTGCCATCCTGCCAATGGGTGAGTTGGGCATCCAAACTCGAACGGGCAACCGCCATTTCATTCGCTGCGGTGAGGGCGACTAACTCAGCAGTGCGAGTCGATCCTTGACTTCCGTAGAGAGGGTCAAGACTCGGATCATTTAAAAGCTGGGTCAAACGGGCTTCCAGTAAGGCTGTTACCGCAAGCAAGGCAATCGGATCAACGATTAAATCACAAATTCTCAACTCCAGACGATTTAAATCATAAGGGCGTCGATTGCCATTAGGTCGAACCGATGACCAAAGATGGCGCACGTTACACATGGTTCCCGCCGCAAGTTGGGCTTGTGTCCACTCAATAAAGTGAGCATGGCTTTCAAAGAGGGGAACCTGAGAAGGGGTTTGGGGAAAAATCCCCCAGCGAGTGGAGTGATACCCTGTCGCTTTTCCGTCGAGAAAGGGAGACGATGCGCTTAACGCCAGGTATAAGGGTGCTTCTACCCGTACCAGACGGCAGGCTTGCATCAGCCGTTCTGGGTCAGAAATGCCCACATTGATATGAACACTGGCGGTGACAACATTACTACCGTAGGTTTGCTCAATGTAGTCATGATAAGGGTTTTGCGGGTCAGAGCGGTAGAAGCGATCGCTCCTCCCTAGAGAAAGGGTACTTCCGGGAATTAGGGTGTAGTTTCCCAGGGTTTTCAGATAAGCACGTAGTTGCTGACGCGGGCGTACCAATGCACATAAAAGGCGGTCATAGCAGCATAGAGGAGCGGTGGTATATTCGACATTGCGGCTGTCGGGTTCCCGCATGAATCCATCCAAGGATGCCACAATCTGATCAGAAAGACCGACAATTTCCCCTTGGGGAGTGCCAGTATACATCTCAATTTCAAAGCCTTTTGATAGCAGCACAGTATCTCCTCAAGCTGGGTAGAGCAACCTTCTTAACTCATGAATGCTCCCCCACCTGAATCGCGAGGTGTGGGTGTCTTAATTACAAGGGTTTATCCCTCGCGACAGGCGGCATTCTCGCCGTGTTACGGGAACTTTTGCCCGTAAACACCCCCAAGTCGTTTCCGCTATGGGGCTAAGAAAAACTTTTACCTAGGGTCTGACGTGTATAAACCGACCACACAGGATTTACAGGCTGTTTTACCTTACTTTGAGAGGTCGTGTCTCCGGATTACTCGGAATTTTTCCGTCCTTTACCGTACCGCTCAATATTTCGATATTCTAACACTTTATGGGCTATGGGACGTTGCCTCGCCTTAACCCCCACCTACGAAAGTGAGGTGGGAGAATGCAGGCGAGTTTTGTTCAACTAAAACGCCAGGATTCCCCCTCCTCAAAGCGAGTGGGCGTCCAGCCCACAATGCGTAGGTGGGGGAGGAATGGCGGGACAGCGTAGGTAGCGTAGGTACGGAGCTGTCCAAGCACTTGTGTTTGTTTCACGACAATGCTATTATAAACTCACTTCGTGAAACAAGTATGTTGCAAACCCTAACCGCCAAATTAAAACTAGAAGTCACCCAGGAGCAAAAAGAACAGCTCCGGGTTACTTCTTTGGCGTACAGGGACGCCCTAAATTACACGTCTGCTGTTGCCTTTGATCTGGGCAAAACCTACAACGGCACCAAAATCCAGAAGGAAGTTTATTATACGTTGCGAGAGCAATTTAAGCTTCCATCACAAATGGCTTGCAACGTTCCTCGTCAAGTTGGGGCAACATACAAGTCATTGCGGACAAAGCTAAAAAAGAATGAGGAGGCGATTAAGGCAGGTCGTACTAAAAAGCGATATAAAGGCTTAGATAAACCACCTAAATACGTTTCTCGTACCTGCACATTGAACTATCAACGTGACTACTCATTTGTCAAAGACCAGAAAGTAAGTGTCATCACATTGGATGGTCGAATCAAGGTAAATTACCAATGCTACTCCAAGAATTTGGAAATGATTAGCTCTGGAGTAGCCAAAATTGGAGCAGCAAAACTTTGGTACTCAAAACCCACCAAAACTTACTACTTGCTAGTGAGTATGGAAGTGGAAGCCCATGAGCTGATGCCAAATGATATTAACCGAGTTATGGGTGTAGATGTTGGGCAACGCTATATTGCTGTTGCAGCAGATACTCGCAATAAGACTCAGTTTTTCAGCGGCTCTCAGGTGAGACACAAAGCTTCTCGTTATGTTAGAGCGAGAAAGTCTTTGCAGCGTAAAGGCACCCGTAGTGCAACTCGTAGATTGGTTGCATTGTCTGGACGGGAGAGACGGTTTATCGCTGACACGAATCACTGTATTGCTAAA